>JBJKSV010000721.1:0-3205 GCA_046703605.1 Limisphaerales bacterium | reverse complement strand
TGACAGACGGCATCGGCAGCGACGCCGGATTCGACGGACTGAACTCAATCGCTGTCGATAGGTCCGGGAGGGCCTGTGTGACAGATTACGTTGGCATACATGACATTCGCATTCGCGAGTGCGCGCCCGTGGCCGCGCCCCAAATCCTGAAGGAGCCCCAAAACGTCGTGGCCGCCCGGGGCTGGCCGGCGAGTCTCCAGGTAATTGCGAGCGGAAACCCGCCGCCGGAGTATCAGTGGTTCAAGAATGGGGCGCCAATTGTGGGCGCGACAAATGCCACCCTGACGCTGAACGATGTTCAGGCTTCCGACGCGGGGGACTATTCGGTTACGGTGAGCAATGTCGTTGCCGCTGCCAGCAGCCAAGACGCGAGTGTCACGCTCGCGCCGCTGGCCGTTAGCATCCAGCGGGCAGGCAATACGCTGCGGATTCTCGTCCAAGGAGACCCGAGCACGCACTGCGGAATCCAGCGCAGCGAAGACCTTCAGAACTGGACGAATGTTGCCGCCGTCGTGACCGACTCGGGAGGCAAGGCCGAGTTTGATGTGGACCTCACGGTGGCCGCCGAGCCAGGGTTCTACCGGGCGGTTTCCGAGTAACCCGGGCGGCATTTCATGCGGGTTGGTCTGGAGCACGCCGTTGGCGTGCAAGAACATTTGCGCGAGGAGAGGGGGCGGTTGGGTTCATGGGAGGGGGCGATTTTATCCGCGAATAGGCTTCCGTGGGTTTCATTGGCTTGCGATTGGTTTCGTCGCGGCGGCGTGGCGCCGACGATGCCGCGGAACGCTATTGCATATATAACTCGATAATCTGACTATAGATCCACCGGTGGAGGTGCGCGGGGCGCCCGCCTTGATTTCAATCCCCAGACCTGCGGCCACCGCCGGGGCTGGTCTTCGGCTTCTCCACCCCGGCCGCACTGGCGCGAATCATCGGGACTCCGTTGGGGAAATAGGCACTGAAGAAGTCTTTCATAGGGCCATGGAATTCAGCCACGCGGAGATCACCCCAGGTTTGTTGATCGCCGGTGGCATAATACACAAAGGTGCTGCCATGGTATTCGAAGAGGTCCACGTCGGAGTTGTTGATCCCTTCCCCCGGCGAGGCCTCTAAAATGGGATTAAACGGGCTCAATTCCCAGGTCTTGAGATCGCGGGAACGAGCCATGAATGGGACCCAACCTTTGTGGCCGGGGATAGCGCCGTGGAGGTAAATGACATAATAGTAGGGCGCGAAATAACGGATGACCGGGCAGGCGCTGTATTCGTGATTCACACCGGTAAAAACCAGGCCGGGGATCTTCTTCCAATGCGAGAGGTCCTCCGAGCGAGCAAACTTGAAACAGAACTGGACCGGCTTTTCGGACTCGTAAGCCATGAGGTAGCCGTGAGGGTCGGCGCAAACGGAGGAATTGAAGAGGTGTTCGCCCGGGGCGCGCGGGATAGCCAACTCGCAATTCCAGTTGGTGAGGTCCGTTGACCAGAAGTGATAGATGTCATGGAACCAGTCGTTGGTCGCGCTCCGGCTGGCATAGACATGGAGCACCGGGCCCTTCACAAACCCGCTGACAAACGAGAAACCCGTGCCGAACCGGGCAATCTCGGCGCCGGTGCGCAGGTCCTGGATGTAGAGGAACATGGATTTGTCATCACGGTGATTGAGCAGGAGCAGCGGCCTGGACTTGAAGATGACAGGCGTGTTCTCCATGGCGTTGTGGATGGCGAAGGGCAGCTTCACGAGCTTTGGCCGTCCTGGCGGATGGGGGCCTGTGGGGACGAAACGGGCAGGCGTCAATTCGTTAAACACATCCAGCGGCCAGAAACGCAGGCGCTGGAAGCCGGCGGGAACGGATTGGCGGTACTGGACGTAGGCGCGGTTTGTGCCTGTGGTCGTGTAGGAGAACATGTCGTTGTTTCGGGCGCCAAAAACCTTGTAGCCGGCGATGGTGCAATCATTGAGGTCCACGTGAAAATACTTCCCGGCCAAGTCGCTGTAGATGACCCCGGTGGAAGGGGTGCCGTGGGGTTGGGAGAAGTTGAGGACGATGAGCCGGCAGTTGTCCAGGCGCACGCGGGTATAGCCTTCAAAGCCGGGGTAGCCAATCTGGATGGCGTTGTCCCCGCCGACCAGTGTGCAGTTCTCGAATATCGCGTCCGGCGTGGCGGGCATCGCGTGATTATGCGCCCGGACGTACACGCCCCCGGCGTCGCCCCATACATCGAGACACATGAAAAACGAATCGCGGAAAACCACCGGCTCCTTCGGTCGATTTACGTGCCCCATCACGCACGCCCCGGCGAAGCGCCCGATGCCCACGCAATGTTCGACCACGGCGGAGAAGGGGCAGCCCGCCTGACACGTCATGTCCCAGCCGATTCCGCCTTCCGAGCCGGCAGCGTAGAGGTTTTTGAATTTCCAGCGGTCCCAAGCGACGCCCGAAAAGCTGGGGTCGCAACGGAAGGGCCCCCACCAATCCACGCTCTTGAGGCCGGTTTCTTTCCAGGGGTCGCCTTTTTTCAGAATCATGAATGTGGGGTTGCCGCCGGGAGCGTTGGGATTTGTCCGCACGATTTTCAATGGGGCGCCCGCGTCAATGACGACCCAACCGGTGGCGCCGGAGCCGAGAGTGCCGTCCCAATCGCCTTCGAGGAGGTTGTAGGCGCCTTTCGCCCCTTTGTGCGCCGGATAGAGGTTGGCCTCGGCGTAGGTGCCAGGGCGGATGACGATCCGATATCCTCCCTTGTCGTCGGGTATCGCATTGAGGGCGGCCTGAATCGTATGGAAGGCCCGCTGCCAACTGGTCCCATCGGAGTTATCGCCCAGTTTCGAGACGTATAGCGTGAGACCGGGGTGGACGGCGGTCAAGTCAGGCGGTTGGGCGTCACGATTCGCCGCCGCCCTGGAAACAGGCGGCAGGCAGAAGAGGGTGAAGGCGGCGGCGATGAATGCCAGGCGAGGCTTGGAGATTAGGGGTTGGCGAATGCTCATGAGTGAGGCCAGGTTGGCGGGCTCAGTGTCTTCAGAAAGCGGCGCCGGCCATTGTCGTGCTTAAAGAGGGCCTCGCGCCGGTCACCACGGTTCATCACGTGATAGATGGCACGCGGATATTGAATACGAAGCTTTCTGGCCATGCTGCCCAGTGTAGTCGCAACGGCCGACAACCCAAGCCAAAACGTGGGAACGTGGCGACCACTTTACGCCCCGT
>JBJKSV010000720.1:0-11304 GCA_046703605.1 Limisphaerales bacterium | reverse complement strand
CGGCTCCATGACCGTGTCCCACCTCCGGTTTGGCCCGCAGATGATTCGTTCGACTTACCTCATCTCGAAGGCCAACTTTGTGGCGTGCCACCAGCCGGTCTTCCTTGATCGCTACGAGATGCTCGGCAGCCTGGTGCCCAAAGGGACTTTTCTGCTCAACACGCCGTTCTCCAAGGACGAGGTGTGGTCGAAGCTCCCAACCCCGGTGCAGGAGGCTCTCCTGGCCAAACAGGCCCGCTTTTACGTCATTGACGCCACGAAAGTCGCCCGCGAAAGCGGGATGGGCGGGCGTATCAATACGATCATGCAGGTCTGCTTCTTCGCCCTCTCGGGCGTGCTGCCCAAAGACGAGGCGATCACGGCAATCAAGGCCTCGATCCGCAAGACCTACGGCAGGAAGGGCGAGGAAATCGTTCAGAAGAATCTCAAGGCGGTTGATGCCACCCTCGAGCACCTGCATGAGGTCCCCGTCACGAATAATAAAGTCAATGGCACCGGGGGTTTTGTTCCCGCCATCAGCCCAGAAGCGCCTGTCTATGTTCGCGATGTCCTGGGCAAGCTCGCCGGCGGACGCGGTGATGAGCTGCCGGTCAGCGCCTTCGCCCCGGACGGCACATTCCCGACTGCAACGGCCCAATACGAGAAACGCAATCTTGCCTTGGACATCCCCGTCTGGGACCCGGCTGTCTGCATTCAGTGCATGAAATGCGTGGCGATTTGCCCGCATGCGACCATTCGCGCCAAGGTCTATGATCCCGCAGCCCTGGAAAACGCGCCGGCTACATTCAAGACTACCGACGCCCGCGCCCCGGAATGGAAGGGCAGGAAATGGACTCTCCAGATTGCCGCCGAGGATTGCACCGGTTGCGGCATCTGCGTGGAGGTCTGCCCGGCTCGAAACAAGAAGGAAGCCAGACTCAAGGCCATTAATATGCGCCCGCAAGCTCCGCTCCGATTGGACGAGCGGGAGAATTGGGACTTCTTCCTCAAGCTTCCCGAAGCGGACCGGCGCACCCTCAAGCTGGGCACGTTGCGCCAGCAACAAGTCATGCGCCCGCTCTTCGAGTTCTCCGGCGCTTGCGCTGGTTGCGGTGAAACGCCCTATCTCAAGATGTTGACCCAGTTGTTTGGGGATCGGGCCGTCATGGCCAACGCCACTGGTTGCTCTTCGATCTACGGCGGCAATCTGCCCACCACGCCTTATGCCAAGGATGACGCCGGCCGTGGCCCGGCCTGGTGCAACTCCTTGTTCGAAGACAACGCGGAGTTCGGCCTTGGTTTCCGGGTTTCCATCGACAAGCAGAAGGAATTCGCCGCCGAGCTCCTTCAGAAAGTCGCCGGCGTGGTCGGAACCGACCTTGCGGAGGCTATCCTGAAAGCGGACCAGAGTGACGAAGCGGGCATTTACGACCAACGCGAGCGGGTGGCGGCCTTAAAACAGAAGCTGCAGGGCTTGAACACGCCCGAGGCCAAACTCCTCCTGAGCCTGGCGGATCAACTCGTGCGCAAGAGCGTCTGGATCATCGGCGGTGACGGCTGGGGCTACGACATCGGTTACGGCGGCCTGGACCATGTCCTGGCGAGCGGACGCGATGTGAACGTGCTTGTGCTCGACACCGAGGTCTATTCAAACACCGGCGGCCAGTGCTCCAAGGCGACGCCTCGAGGCGCGGTGGCCAAATTCGCCGCGGGGGGGAAGCCCGGCGGCAAGAAGGATCTCGGTCTCATCGCCATGACCTACGGTCACATTTACGTGGCCAGCGTCGCCATGGGCGCCAAGGACGAGCATACGCTTAAGGCATTCCTGGAAGCCGAATCCTATCCCGGCCCCTCCCTGATCATCGCCTACAGCCATTGCATCGCCCATGGAATCGCGCTGGATGCCGGCGTCGGGGCGCGCCAGCAGAAGCTCGCCGTTGATTCCGGCCAGTGGCTCCTCTACCGGTTCGACCCGCGCCGCCTGGAGCGGGGCGAGAATCCTTTGCAGTTCGACTCTCAGGCCGCCAAGCTCAAGCTCCAGGAATACCTCATGTCTGAAAACCGGTTCAAAATGCTCACCAAGAGCAAGCCGGAGGACGCCAAGAAATACTTCGCCCAAGCCCAGACGGATGCCGAACGGCGCTGGAAGTACTACCATTACCTGGCCAGCCGCGACCTTAAAACACCGCCGCCGGCCCCAGCCAAACCGGTTGCCACCGTGAACGAACAGCCATAATCAGCCCGCATCATACCATGGATCTGACAACGACCTATCTTGGACTGAACCTGCGCACGCCGCTGGTTCCCTCTGCCTCTCCGCTCACCGAGGAAATCGACACCATCCGCCAGATGGAGGACTCTGGCGCCTCCGCTGTAGTGCTGCATTCCCTCTTCGCGGAGCAACTCCGCCAGGACACACTCGAACTGGCTCACCACCTCGAACACGGCACCGAAAGCTTTGCCGAGGCCCTCACCTATTTTCCCGAGCCTGAGGAATTCCGCCTCGGGCCGGAGGAATATTTGGAGCACATCGCCAAGGCGAAGAAAGCGGTCAAAATCCCCATCATTGCCAGCCTGAACGGTTCTTCGATGGGTTCGTGGACCGATTACGCCAAAGGCATACAGGAGGCGGGCGCCGACGCGCTCGAACTCAATATCTACTACATCCCCACCGAGATGAACCTCACGGCGGCGGAGGTTGAAACCGTCTATCTAGATATCCTCAAAGCGGTGAAGGCGGTGGTTAGCATTCCGGTCGCCGTCAAGCTGAGCCCGTTCTTCACGAACTTCGCCAATATGGCCAGCCGGCTCGATCAGGGCGGCGCCAACGGTCTGGTGCTTTTCAACCGGTTTTATCAGCCGGTCATCGATCTGGAAAGCCTGGAAGTCAAGCCCAACATCCTCCTGAGCACCCCCATGGCCATGCGTGTTCCATTGCGTTGGATAGCCCTGCTGTTTGGCAAAGTTGAGGCCAGCCTGGCCGCCACCAGCGGCATTCACCGCGCCTCAGATGTGCTCAAAATGCTCATGGCCGGCGCGGATATTACGATGCTCTGTTCAACCCTCATTCGCCACGGTTCCCGGCAAATTGGTGTGATTGAACGCGACCTGGTCGCCTGGATGGAGGAGCACGAATACGAATCGGTCTCCCAGCTTAAAGGCAGCCTGAGCCAGAAGAACTGCGCCGAACCCAGCGCCTTCGAGCGCGCCCAATACATGCGGGCAATTTCCAGGCTGCCGGCGGTCGGTTAAAGCTCGTTTGCTAGCGGCGGCGGACCGCTGTAATCTTGGCCGATGAAGGAAGCCGACTTTGATGCGGTGGTCCGGCAGGGCGTTGAGTTGCAGCAGCGATTTCCCGGCGGACAACTGGTGGCTGTAGGTGGAACGGCGGCCTCGCTGCATTGCGGCCACCGCTTTTCACTGGACGTGGATTGTGTCACTCCACAGCTTCGGGAACGGTATGACGAATTCGCCGAAGGCCTCGAGGCGTGGCCCGGTTGGCAGACCAAGCGGAAGAACCCGCCCGTATTGCTCCTTGGCGAGCGCAACCGCGTGGATTTGGGCCTGCGCCAACTGCGTCGTGCTACGCCTCTAAGGTCGGCTTGCGTGCGCGGTTTGGTCGTTTCCACGCTCGCCGAGACCCTCCGGATAAAGGCCTTCCTGCTTGGAGAACGGCGGGCCACTCGCGATTACGTGGATTTCTGCGCGCTCGCCGAAAAAGCGGGCGCAGAGCCGACGCTGGCAGCTTTGGACAGCCTGAATTTGCTCTATCCTCGCAAAGACGGTCTGACCACAGTCAGCCGTTTTGCGGAATCCTGCGAGGCGCTTCCCGCGGACTTCTCCGCGGTTGACCTCCAAGATTACAAAGGCTTGACCAGTCCCTTCAACGACTGGGACTTTGTCAGCCGCGTTTGCCGGGAAACCGGGCACCGATTGTTGAAGCGAGAATTAGCCGGCATGTTGCCCAAAACGCTCTCGACCCATTTCGAATAAGATGGCAGCAAACCGCTCTACAGATCACGATTCGGCTCTGCGCTGGCTGAACATCGTCCAGCGGGGCGGCACCGAAGACTGGCAGGCGCTCTACCGCGAGTGTCAGGACCATGAAATGGCCAGACAGGTTGCCGCGAGCCTGGCTTGGCGCGACCCAGACCTGCTGCCAAGCGCCCGGCTCTGGAAATTCCTGATAGAGGACCTCCACCCGGACATCCATATCGACCTTCACGAAATCGATACCCAGACCGGTAACTGACTAGAGGGCTATCCGAAAAGGGTGGCTTAATTGGGCACTTTATCGAGGTTCCTCAATTCTCCAGTGAATTGAGCGATAAAGTGGCCGATGGAGTGAGGCGGACCGGACCTTTTGGGAGAGCCTCTGACAACTGTCTGTGTGGGAAACCTGCGGACGGCTGCGGAAGGTTCGAATGGCAGTATTCCCGGGTTGAACAAGGCCAGGGACATCGCTATTCTTCGCCCATGGCCAGGACGGCTACCGTTCCGGCAGCAATCAAACGCCGTTCCTGGCTTAGTGATTCGCACGGGGTCAGGACAAGAAAATCGTAATTTTTTTTGAAAGCTGTTGACAATCGGACAGGAATATGTGTAAATACATCGTAAAGACATTGCATGGGCGTTAGATTTACAGTCGATCCGATATGGAGTTTGATTGGCTCAATCTGCCCTTCAGTCTCAGTTCTTTGACGCAACGAGAGATCGAAGAATCGTTCGAAGACCCGTTTGCCGTGCGGTTGTTGCCGGATTCGAGCCGGTTCGCGGCACAGGCCCGGTTTTTTAACCTTGGCATGTCGGCGGGCGGCATTGGGATCTTCAGCGTGTATCGGACCAATGGCCGCCAGGTGCGGGTAATGTTCGCCAGGCCATTCGAGCCTGAGGAACGGTTCTTCTATCAGCGCAAATTGGATCAGACTTTGGCCAGGTGAAGCAAAGCCGGCCACAGATGAACACGGACATGCGCGGGAGGGGCAGGACCAAGACAACGGCTGGCGCTGTGGTTCAGGGCGGCAGCTTTTGGCTCCGGACAAATGGCAGTGAGAGAATCCCCCGGTCCGGAGTCTCCGTGCTCGTCCGTGTTCATCTGTGGTTAGAAACCTGTGCAGACGATTAGCAAATGGGAAGACGTGCCAATGTTCGACAGCGAGGAAGCCGAAGCGGCTTTCTGGGTGGAGAATCGTCCCGATTTGCGCCTTATGGAGGGCGCGGTGGCTGGGGGCGAGACTGCCGAATCGGTGACCATTACATTGCGAATCGACCCGCGGATGCTGGCGCGCATCAAACGTTTGGCCCGGTCGAGATACTTGAATTACCAGAGCATGATTAAGCAGTGGCTCAGTGAAAGGATGGAACAGGAACTGCGCGACCGCTAAACCCTTGCCCGCATGAGAAATCAAATCCAAAGCTACGCAGTGCCGGGTCTCCGGCAAGCCACCGGCGCTCTCTCTGGCGGCCTATCCCGGCGGCGTTGCGCCAAGCGCGCCTTCACGCTGATCGAGTTGCTGGTCGTTATCGCTATTATCGCGTTGCTGGCGTCGATGATTTTCCCCATTACGAGGGCCGTCAACCGCACGAAGACCCTTACCCGGGCGCGCGGTGAGTTGGCCGAGATCGAGACCGCCATCAGTTCCTATAAAGCGAAGACGGGGGTTTATCCGCCTGATAACACAAAGCCTGCGACCACCCTGAGCGATCGCGCCCTGCGCCATGCCATGAACCCGCTTTACTACGAGTTGGTGGGCACGACGGTCATCTCTCCCAGCGGCGCGCACACGCCCGTCTATCAAACGTTGGATGGGAGCGCCCAGATCTCGGCGGCAAACGCCGCAGCCGCTTTTGGAGTCAGCGGCTTTGTCAACTCTGACCGAGGTGGTGGAGGCGATGAAGGCCAGCCGGCCCAGAATTTTCTTCCTGACCTTTCCCAAAACAATATTGGCGAGTTCCGGTTGCCCAGCGGCACCCTGGTGCGTGACTTGGTGTGCTCAGTGCCCTGGCCGGCCAACAGTACCGTGCCCTATAGTCCCTTGATGACATCGGGCGCCCAGACACTTAACCCCTGGCGGTATAACTCCTCGAATCCGACCAACAATCCGACCTCTTACGACCTGTGGGTGGATGTGATTATAAACGGCAAGACCAACCGGATCAGCAATTGGAGCAGCCAGCCGATTATTGTTGGGCAACCGTATTGATGGGACACGGACAAATGTGCAGAGATATGGCGCTCACCCGACAATCAAGAATGACCGGCGGAAAGGTGCCAATCCGCTGGCTTGAGAGATCCAGGCCGGTGGCGGTGCCGATCCGCATCTCTGGAGTCATTGAGTTTCAACCGATGCCGCAGAGATGCCAAGCGTTGCTGAGTGTGCGGCGAGGGCGGAGCGGTTTGCATCCAGGGCGCGCACAGCGGCATTTTCCCTTAGGCATTGGGCACTTATCATTATTCCTTGGCAATGCCCAATCCCGCCCGTCAAAACCAATTTTCCGGCCGGACTCTGGATGTCCGTTACCGGACTGGAGACAGCGGCCGTCTCCAGGTGATTCCGTTCTGAAATGTGTTATGTCCCGCGCTCATGGTCCCTTTGCACCCAATCCTATGAAGCAGCCTTCCCTTTCCACCTCGCGCTCCTGGTTAACGGGAGGTTTCACGCTCATCGAGCTCCTGGTCGTCATCGCCATTATTGCCATCCTTGCCGGAATGCTCCTGCCCGCCTTGGGGCGGGCCAAGGTCAAGGCCCAGGAGAGCCGCGCCAAAATGGAGATTAGCCAGATCGTCACTGCCATTGAGGGCTACCGGAGCGCCTACAGCCGCTTCCCGGTCTCCAGCAATGCGATGTACGCCGCATCACAGGCGGGCGAGGATTTTACCTTCGGAACAGATTTGCTCAAGTCCCAGGACCCGGCGGTGCCCACGCTCAAGTATCAGGCCAACAACTCCGAGGTGATGGCCATTTTGCTGGATATGGACACCTTCCCCGGCACGACGATTCCTACCATCAACAAGGACCACGTGCTGAACCCGCAAAAGACCAAGTTCCTTAACGCTACAGCCGTAACCTCTACGAACACACCCGGGCTTGGTCCGGACCTCGTGTATCGCGATCCCTGGGGCATCCCCTACATCATCAGCATGGACCTGAATTATGACGGCAAGACGCGAGACGCCTTCTATCAGTCACCGGTCATCTCGCTCGTCGCAGGGTCCAATCCCCCCCTTGGGTACAATGGCCTGATCGAATCCACCACGGCGCCCGGCCACCCCTTTGAAGCCAGTGCGTCCGTTATGGTTTGGTCGCTTGGGGCAAACAAGAAGCTGGACCCCAACGCGAAGGCGAACGTCTCGTACAACAAGGATAATATCCTAAGCTGGAAACAGTAATGTCGTGAAAACTACCGCGCATCTCGGTCGAAGGCGAAGCGGTCTGTGGCGTTCCCACCGGCATTTCTCATTAGGCATTGGGCATTTGCCATTATTCATTGGCAATGCCGAATGCCGAATGCCGAATGCTCGATGCTCAATGAAATGGGAAAAGTGGTCTGAGCGCCGACCCACTGGATTGACCTCTGAACCTCGGAGGGGTGAGCTGCCGGCAGCCGAGCCGCCCGCCGATCGCGGGCCAAACCCCTTAGGGGTGGCCTATACATGGCGCACTCCCATCATCCATCATCCATCATCCATCATCCGCCATCCACCATTCAAGGCCCCGAAAAGCCTCACGTGCGTCTGCGCGCAGCGCGGTTTGGCCTTCACCCTGATCGAACTGCTGGTGGTTCTTGCCATTATCGGCATCCTGGCGGCAATCGCCGTGCCGACGATGAACAGCTTCAAGCCGAACGTGACCGCCGCCGCCACCGACGAGTTGTTGAGCGCCGTAAACCGGGCCCGGCAATTGGCGATTAGCGACCATACCACGGTTTACATGGTATTTGTGCCGACAAACCTCTGGTCGGCAGCCGACTTCAATACCATCCTTGGTGCCTTGCCCGACCCGCAACAGAGGGAAGCTCTGAGGGAGCAGGCCCTGAGCCTGTATGCCAAACGTCAGATCGGCTACAATTTCGTTACGCTCCATAGCTTGGGTGATCAGCCGGGCAAGTCCACCGTGCGCTACCTTTCCTCGTGGCAGACTTTGCCGGAAGGAACCTTTATTCCGGCGCAGAAATTCAGGCCCTACACGCCCTTCTCGCCCCCCGTGCTGGTGGCGAGGACGAATGGCGTGCCCGCTTACCCGATCTATGGCTTTGACATCACCACCGACATTCCATTCCCGACGCCGCAGACACCACCCAACCTACTACCCAACCCGACCGAACGCCCCTATTTCCCGCTGCCCTTCCTGGCCTTCAACTACCTGGGCCAGCTCATCAATGGCCGCGACGAGATTATCCCGATTGACCGGGGCAGCATCATGTTCCAGCGCGACCCCGCCACACGCCAGCCAACGGTCACCGCCACTCCCACTCCTCCCGATGCGGTCGAGGACCCTCCAGGCAACGTCACCAACAGTTTCAACCTGATTCGCATCGACTGGCTCACGGGCCGGGCGCGCGTGATACGACAGGAGGTTCGATGACATCTGAGTTTCGAAATCAAAGCCCGAAAGGGAGGAATCGCGGTTTGGGTGAACCGGCCCGCAGGCTGGAGGATTGCGGTCGGCAGACCGGATTGAGACCTGCCGGGCAGGATGGAGACAGCGCGGACGTGGCGGCTGGGAGGTTGCCTTTGAGATGTGAGACCTCCGATTTCAGGAAGAGGGCTGGCTAAGCGTTTTCGTATCCGGGGCGGCGGTTTTCCGGGGCGCGGGAGCGGTTTTTGTTTGCCGGGAGGCGGTTTTCGTCTGGGGGGCGCCCGCAGCGGGCGTTCACCATGATCGAGATAGCCATCAGCCTGGCGGTCATCGGGTTCGCCCTGTTGGCCATCATCGGCATCCTGCCCCTTGGCATGAACGTCCAGAAGGACAACCGGGAGGAGACGATAATCGACCAGGACGCCAACGTGCTGATGAACCTGATCCGCACCGGGGTGCAAGGCGACAACGATCTGACCAATTACGTCATCGCGGTGACAAACGCCTGGACCGAATACGCGGCTCGCGGCAACACAAGGCAGGTCGTTGCCAGGGGCATCGACTGGTACACACCCACTGCCTCTTCAGTCCAGCCGTCTTTTCCCTTGAACAGCGGCTTTCGTATCGTCGGGCTGCTGAGCACGCCCCGGTTTATCCCCCTGGTCAGCAACAGAGGCATCATCAGCGGGTTTCGCAGCAACTATGTGGCGGCTGTTTTTCGGGCGATGAGCGGCTCCGCAAGCGAGAAATTCCCCCAGCTTAACCAGGATATGCTCGGCTTGGGATTGACCTACCGTTTCGTTCCGGAGATTCTGACCTACGGCTCGTCGATCTCGGACGTGGTGACGAACGCCGGCTGGGATCCGGGCTGGGTCAATTACGCCGATTTTCCCACGAACAGCCTTCAATACCAGGAGCGGTTCCGTTACGCGCTCTATGCTGCCGGTCTGCACAGCGACTTGCATGACATCCGGCTGATCTTCCGCTGGCCGGTGCTTCCCAATGGCGTGGTTCCAAGGACCGGGCAGCGGGAGGTGTTCCGGACCATGACCACCGGCAGCATCATCCTGACCAACGACTATACGTCTCCGTCCTATCCGTTGTTCTTCCTGCGTCCGACCCTCTTTACTTCCAACTCGCTGTGAAACTCCACGCACCATTTTCTTCGGATCGCCCCGCTCAGCTCGATACGCCGAATGGAGGAGCGCGAAGGGCCTTCTCCCTGATTGAACTGATGGTAGCGGTGGCGCTGCTTTCACTCATCATCCTGGGGCTGGTGTTGATGTTCGTTCAGACCCAGCGCGCTTTCAAGACCAGCATGACACAGAAGGATGTCCTGGAGCGGGGCCGTATTGTGACGGATATGATCGCACGCGAGTTGGCGGAGATGACGCCCTCGGACATGGCGAACACAACGAACTTTTACGCGGAGCTGTCCGCCCAACCGACTTACCAGGCCCTGCCGGGCATGCCCAACGGTTACCGGACCAACTTCCTACAGCGGTTTTTTTTCCTGAGCAAGCTCAACCAGGACTGGCTGGGCATCGGTTACCAGGTGGTGCCGGACAGCCCCGGAGCGGGCGTGGGCACGCTCTACCGTTATATTGCCGACGCGCGCGGGCCCGAGGTCCAGCTCCTGAGCGCCACCTTCCAAAGGGCGCTGGCGTTGGGAGACGTAACCAACGCGATTGCCGACGGGATAGTGGATTTGCGGCTGCGGGCGTTTGACCCCAATGGCTGGGCGATCACACCCTATTGGCCCACCAACTCGGTGATGGATATCAACACAACCCGGTATTGGAACCTCAATGCGCGGGACCAGGTAGATTCTTATTACCGCAGCAATGCCGTTCCCGCATCGCTCGAATTGGAAGTGGGCATCCTGGAACCGGGAGCGCTGGATGAATACCGCGCCTTGAGTGATGCAGGCGCGGTCGCCCAGGGGCAATACCTCACCAATCATGCCTCCCAGGTCCACCTCTTCCGTGAGCGAATCCCGATTCGCAACGTCGATCCCACCGCTTTCCAATGAAATGTCTATTGCCATCCACCAGGACGGGAGCACCCGCGCGGCCGACTCAGGGCATCGCGCTGATCGTGACCCTCATCATGCTCTCGGTCATTACATTTATGGCCATCACCTTCCTGGTGCTCAGCCAGCGAGAGCGAGGTTCGGTCACCACCACTACCGAACAGGCCCGCGCCCGGTTGGCGGCCGACACAGCCCTGGCCAGGGCCGAATCGGAATTGGTCGCTTCCATGATGGCCAGCAGCAACCAGTTTGATTACAACCTGCTGGTCTCAACCAATTACATCAGCCCGGTCGGCTTCATCTCGGGAGACCGCAGCCTGACCAACGTCAGTTACGTGCGCTACGATCCACAGGGACGTCGGATGGTACCTGTTACCGGCAGCGACCAACTAGAAAACCTCAGCCACCTCCTCTACTATCCCCGTCCACCCGTTTTCATCACGAACGCACTGGCGGCAAATTCGATCGATTTTCGCTATTACCTGGACCTGAACCGCAATGGCCGTTACGATACCAATGGCTTGCAGCCGGTGATGGGCCCGAGGAATGAATTTTATGACACCAACTACAACCTCATGCCCCAGATCGTCCCCGGCGACACCCTAAGCAACTTCTTCGTCGGCGACCCGGAATGGATTGGCGGGCTGGAGCGGCCCGACCTGCCGCATTCTCCCACGAACTATTTCCTCTTCCGCTATGCCGAAGAGGAAATAG
>JBJKSV010000719.1:0-7590 GCA_046703605.1 Limisphaerales bacterium | reverse complement strand
TCCCAGCCCATTTTTCCCTCGATAATTTCGCGCAGCGCGATGTCCGCCAGCCCCAGATTCCCGGTATCAGCCAGCAAGGGACGGCTTATCCCTCCACCGCCCGCATTGAGCTGGCGGACGCGGCGTGAAATCAAATTGACCAGAACGTTGGGGTTGCCAACTTTCTCCAGCGCTTTTTTTGTAAGTTCAGCGTTCAAGGCTTTTCCAGGCAAATCAGAATCGAGCGGGTAAAGGTAGCTGGCCCTGTGCCAAAAGCAATCCCAAATTGGCAAATACACTTGCGCCGAATGGGGTCTTTTCCTAATAAATCGAGCGCATGTCCATTTCAATCAAAACGGTCAAACCTCGCGGCACATTCCCCGACGCAGACTTCGACCTCGGCGATTTCCTGGCTCTTCGCGCCGCCAAGGTCAATGACGCCCTGGACCGATTCCTCCCCTCGGCCAAGACTCCCCCGACGACTCTCCACCGTGCCATGCGCTACTCGCTGTTCGCTGGCGGCAAGCGGCTCCGCCCCGCGCTGTGCCTTGCCGCCGCCCAGGCCTGCGGGGGAGACGAGGCCGAAGCCCTGCCCTTGGCCTGCGCCCTGGAGTGCATCCACACCTATTCCCTTATCCACGACGATCTGCCGGCGATGGACAACGACGATTACCGGCGGGGCAAGCCTACCAACCACAAGGTCTTCGGCGAGGGCATTGCCATCCTGGCCGGCGACGCCCTGCTGACCCAAGCCTTTGAGATTGCTGCCCAGTGCAAAGGGTGGCCCCGCTATCCGCAAAGCACGATCGTCCTGGAACTGGCCCGCGCCGCCGGCTCACTTCAGTTGGTCGCCGGCCAAGCCGCCGACCTCGAGGCTGAAGGAAAGCAAATCTCGACCCGGCAACTCCGGTACATTCACGAAAGAAAGACCTCCGCTCTCTTACGTTGTTCGGTGCGGCTGGGGGCCATGAGCGCCGACTGTAACTCCGCCCAACTCTACACCCTCAGCGATTTCGGCTATCACGTCGGCCTGGCTTTCCAGGTGATCGACGACATCCTTGACGTGACTCAGAGCAGCGAAAAACTCGGCAAAACCGCCGGCAAGGATGCCCAGGCCCAAAAAGCCACTTACCCGGCGATTGTCGGCTTGAAACGTTCCAAGGCCATCGCCCGCCGCTTAACGCAACGCGCCTTTGCCGCCTTGGAATCCTTCAACGGACAAGCCGCCGCCCTGGACGCCCTGGCCCATTATCTGTTGGAACGTGACCGGTAGCGCCCCTGTTGCTAGAGCCTCCTGCCCAGCCAAAACCCGACAACGCACCCAACCCCTGCCGCCAGCGCAATGCTGGTCCAGGCGTTTTCATGGACATATTCATCGGTCCGGTATCCGGTCTTCAGAGCACCGTAACGCGCTGCCTCTTGCAATTCCTGAGCCCGATCCTGAAGATCTCGCGCCTTCTGCGTTAATTCTGCAGTATTCATCGTGACAAGTTAGCGCCGCCACGGAGAATCCCAAGTAGGTGCCTCACCCAACCCGGCGGGTTTCCACCCGAACTTGCGGACATGCAGCCCCAGCGAAATTCTCGCCTCCAATGAGGCTATCGGGGGAGCAAGAATTGCTAAGTAATTTGCAATGGACGGAAAGCACCTCATTCGCGCTTGGTTTAAAGCATCCGTATGAACTACCCAGTCTGGGATGTTGCCTTTGGCGCCGGATTGCTGATTGCCATGGTGGCGATTCTGCACGTGTTTGTTTCTCATTTTGCGGTCGGCGGCGGTCTGTTTTTGGTGGTGACAGAACGGAGAGCGCGTCGGAAGAACGACGCAGCGCTCTTGGGGTGGTTGAAGGCCCATACCAGGTTTTTTGTGTTGGTGACGGTGGTGTTCGGCGCGATCAGCGGGGTGGGCATCTGGTTCACCATCGGGTTGATTGCCCCCACGGCGACGAGCAATCTCATCCATGCTTACGTGTGGGGCTGGGCCATCGAGTGGGTGTTCTTCTTCGTCGAGATTACCGCCGCCCTGCTCTATTACTACGGCTGGGACAAGCTGGAACCGAAGCTCCACGAATGGTACGGCTGGATTTACTTTGTCGCCGCCTTCGCCAGCATGGTCATTATCAACGGAATCATCACCTTCATGCTGACCTCCGGGACCTGGACAAAGAACCACCAGTTTTGGAAGGGCTTTTTCAATCCCACCTATTTTCCGTCGCTGGCTTTTCGATTTGCCATTGCCCTGGCATTGGCCGGGGTTTACGCGTTGATTACCGCCAGCGTGCAGAAAGACGCGCCTCTAAAGGCGCGCCTCGTGAAGTGGAGCGTTTGGTGGATTGCGCCCTCTTTGGCGGTCTTGCCGGCCCTGGGATGGTGGTATATCCACAAGATTCCCGCCGAGGTGTGGGCCGACGCCCGCGGCCCGATGCCCACCGCCACGCATTTCGCCTTCTTTGCCGTCGTTTTGCTGGGTGTGACCTTCGCGCTGGCCCTGCTGGCCCTTATCCGGCCGGGACGGATGCCGCTGGCCTTCAGTCTGCTGGTCGCCTTGGTTGCCCTGGGCGCGATGGGTTCGTTTGAGTTCGTGCGCGAGGCGATTCGCAAGCCCTTTGTCATCGCAAACTACCTCTACGCCAACTCGCTGTATTCAGACACGATTCCAGGCGATGGCGGATTCAGCGTGGACGAGGTGACCACGGCGGGCATTTTGCGCTCGGCGAAATGGATAGCGAACCGCGATCTGACGAAAAGCGATCACGCCACGGTGGGCCGTGAGATATTCCGAGTCGAGTGCGAGAGTTGCCACACGACCGACGCCTATCGGGGTGTCAAACACTACCTGGCGCTGCGCCAATGGGACCGGAACAAGATTCAAGCCATGCTCGGCGTCCTTGGCTTGATGCACAACGGGGCCATGCCGCCCTTCGCCGGGACAGACGCGGAGAGTCGCGCGCTGGCCGCGTTTTTGAGCACTCTCCATCCGGTTTCGGCCGCGGCCACAGCGGCTGCCAATGACGGCCAGACCATTTTCGATCAGAACTGCTCGATGTGCCACCGGGTAACACCGGCTGATTCACTCTTTAAGAATCTGCCCAAAGATGCAAACGCCGCCAGCAAAGCCCTTACGGATCTCACGAGCCTGTTCCCGGCCATGCCGGCGCTGAACCTCCCCGACCGGCAGCGCGTGGCGCTGGTCCGATCCGTCAACACGCAACGCAACGCCCAGGGCTTCGGCCACAGCGCGAAAGGAGGAAACGGAAAATGAACCCGCTCACTATGATTCCAACGATCGACCCCAACCCGTTGCCCGCGCCTTATTGGGTCTTCAAGGTGCTCCTGCTTGTGACGTTCTTTCTGCACATCGTCGCCATGAATTTCCTGCTCGGCGGAGGGGTCCTTGCGCTCGTATCCAAGTGGAGGTGCAGGAAACCTGAGCTCGGCAGCCGCATATTTCTGGATCTCGGCAGGAAGTTGCCCGTTCTCATGCCGGCCACCGTGACGTTGGGGATCGCACCGCTGCTATTTCTTCAGGTCCTCTACGGCCAATTCTTCTATACGTCGTCGGTTGTGATGGCCTGGCCCTGGTTCCTGGTGCTGGTCATGGTCACCCTCGGCTACTATGGCTTTTATTACGTTTCCTACCGGAGTGGACGCGAAAGCGGACGCGCCGGGGCGGTCATGCTCCTGAGCGTGATCCTGGTTTTCCTGGTTGGCTTCTTATTCAGCAACAATCTCAGCCTGAGCCAAGCCCCTTCGCGGTGGGCCGGGAAGTACTTCGCCAACACAGCCGGCTGGAACCTCAACCTGACGGAGCCCACATTGTTTCCCCGTTTTCTGCACTTTTTCGTTGCGGCGGTAGCCCTAGGTGGACTGTTCCTGGTGCTGTTGGCGCTGGCCAGATGGAAAACGGACAATTCTTATGCGCGCCAGCTCTTACGCTTTGGCGGCAAGGCCTTCATGTACGCCACCATGGCGCAGTTCGTGGTCGGCTTGGTCTTTCTCGCCAGCCTTCCGCGCGAACTGCGAATGCTCTTCATGGGCGACAACACTGAGGCGACTGTCCTCTTCCTGATTGGAGTCCTGGGGGGTATGGGTTCAATCTTCCTCATGTCCGACGCGGTGCGGAAGGAGAACATTCGGATGGCCGCTGTGTACGTGCCCGGCATTTTGGCCGTGGTAATCGGCTGTATGTCGGTCATGCGAGATATCCTGCGCAATGCTTACTTGAAGCCCTATTTTCACCCGAGCCAATTCGCCGTCCATACCCAGTGGTCCGTGTTACCGTTGTTTTTGGTGCTCTTTGTCGGAGGAGTGATTCTTTGGGTGGTGATGCTCAAGCGGTACGGCCTGCTCACTGGCAAACAGGCGGCGAGTTGAACAGGCGGCTGCATGCACGCGGATTTAAAAGCGGGTCCCCTCCACGAAACGACCGCACCGCATCAGCCGGGTCTTTGCATCGCTCGCGCCTGTTCGAAGCCGATTCCGCCTACTCGGCAGCTATCAGCGCCCAGCAAACGATGGCGCTGCACACCGAACTCCAACGCCCGAACCCTTTGTAAATCTGCGCCGCCATGGCAGCCTGTTGTTTAAGAGTGCCCTCAGCTTTAATTTGGGGGTCGGAAACGTTGCGCACCGCCAGCCAGCGAGGCGCCTTGGGTCCGAGGTCCTGAGCCACAAGGCCGAGGACCGCATCTCCCATTTCGGAGACGTCGCCCAAGCCCTGCAGCTTGTAGTGGTTGTCTGAGGTGTCAAATCCAAAGAAATCGGTGGTGACCACAGAAGAATTCAGGTCCGCCGCGCTCACGCGGACGATTTGTGGCGCGCGGTTGTTGTCTTTCGGCAGTTGAGGCGAATTGGCCTTGAACAGGCCCCTGGCCGTGGCGAAAAGCTTCCCTTTGGGCGCGGCACTCGAATAATGGTCATCGTGAAAGGGCTGAGTCTTGAACTTGGAGATGCAGTCAAACCGGACGACGGGGCTCACGATGACGTCGCCGACTTCAAATTGTTTGCCTATGCCGCCGGCCGTCCCGGTGGTAATAACCAGCGGGGCTTGCACTTCCGTGATCATTTGCCGCCAAACGTCGATGTTCGGAATCATCGGGCCGTCCTGCGACAGGTGGGAGTCCGACTTGAACACGACTACTTTCTTGCCGGCGATGCGCGTGGTCCAGTAGGCGCCGAGACGTCCGGCCTCCAAAGCCGGGCAGCCTTTGCGCATCTTTTTGGAGATGCTGGCAAAATTATGAGTATAGGAACGATAATCGTTCCGTGAATCCTTCGCCGGGGTGAGAACGCGGCTTAATGCGTGGCCTTCGTCCACTGTCCAGGTCACAACCAGAACGTCCGCCTGGGGCAGCGCACCGGCCGGGCCGGTCCGGACAGTACTGTCCGTAAGGGGCGCCTTGCCGGACGGCCAGGGGATTTCCGTAAAGCGCGAAAGGCCCGTGGCGGTGGTGAAGGCGAGGAATTCGCGGCCCTCCGGCGCTTCGGAATCGAACTCGATTCGTTCGCGCGCAAGGTCCTCGATCTGGGTCAGCCGCGCGGCGGGAGCGAACGAAAACGTGGAGGCTGGCGCAGACCGGGCGAGGGGGTCGAAACCGAGGTTCCGTTCCATCCATTTTCTGTCAGCATTCATAGGTTTGTTTTGACCAGAGTTAGAGTGGATGGATACTTAATAGCACCAATCCACCATTCCATCAACCCGTTGCGACTACCGACGTGAATTGCGTGTTGCCAGAAGCTGGCCGAGTTGCCTAAGTTTCGCGGATGCGTCGATTCTCATTGTTGTTTATGGCGGCGGGCTTGTTCCTGACGGTCGCGTGCGCGCAAGCCGCCGCCAGTGGCCGGATCATCAAGGTGTTGCCACTTTTTCTGGACCACCAGGGGCGCCAGATGCTGGCCCCCAGCCTTTACGAGCGCGATGCTTACCAGGCGTATCTGCTCGCGCACCCGAAGCTGCAGGCAGGCATGCTCTTCGAAATACAATGGAAGACGAAGGGGCAACCCACGAGCCCGCTCAAACTGCGCATCGAGTTGCGAGGGGTGGCCAATGGAGAATTGCCAAAGCTGCTGGTGATGGAGAAGAAGGTTCAACGCACGCATTGGTTCAGCCGCTGGACGGCGATCAAGTTGACCGGCAAGGATTTCGAGGCCTTTGGGCGGGAGACGGCGTGGCGCGTCACGTAGTGGCAAGGGAATGAAGTGCTAGCCCACCAGCAATCGTTTCTGTGGTAAAAGCCCTTGCCTTTAAAGGCCAAGCTCGTTAAACATCTTCGCTCTTTATGGGACACGTCAAGTTGCACATTCCGGGGCCGGTTGAAGTCAGCGAGAAGACCTTTCGCGCCTTCTGCACGCCAATGATCGGCCATCGCAGCCAGGCATTTCAGGACCTGTACGGGAAGATCCAACCTCAACTCCAGGCCTTGTTTTCCACGCGGCAGCGAGTCTTCATCAGCACTTCCTCGGCCTGGGGCGTGATGGAGGGCGCCATTCGCAACCTGGTGTCGAAGAAGGTGCTTAACTGCATGTGCGGGGCGTTTTCGGACAAGTGGTTGGATGTGTCCAGGCGTTGCGGCAAGGATGCCGAAGCGCTCCAGGTGCCCTGGGGTTCACCCATCCGGGCTGAGGAGGTTGATAAGAGGCTGGCCGACGGCCAGTTCGATGCCCTGACACTCATTCACAACGAAACCTCCACCGGGGTGATGAGTCCGTTGGAAGAGATCGCCGCGCTAAAGAAGAAGTACCCTGACGTGATGTTCATCATCGATTGCGTCAGCTCGATGAGCGCCCTGCCCATCAAGTTCGACGAGCTCGGGGTAGATGTTCTGCTCACGGGCACGCAAAAGGCCCTGGCCCTGCCGCCGGGCACTGCCCTGTTCGTCTGCTCCGACGCGGCATTTTCGAAAGCCGCGACGATCAAGGACGCGGCTACTATTTCGACTTCCTCGAGTTCAAAAAGAACGCCGAGCAGAACATGACCCCCAGCACGCCCAGCATCGGCCACGTTTTCGCCCTCCAATCCAAGCTGGAGGACATCTTCGCCGAGGGCCTGGAAGCCCGCTATGCCCGCCATCGTGCCACCAACCAGATGACCCGCCAATGGGCGGCCAAACACGGATTCACCCTCTTTCCGGAGCAAGGGTTCGAGTCGCTGACGCTTACCTGCGTCAATTACGGGGCTAAGCCGGGCGGGCGGGTCGTGGATGTGGCCAAGCTCGGCAAGCTCGTCAAAGACCGCGGGTTTCTCATCAATGGCGGCTACGGGAAGATTAAGGGCACCACGTTCCGCATCTCGAACATGGGCGACGAAACCGAATCGACCATGGCCCAGCTTTTCGCCGCCATGGACGAGGCGATGCGATCCGTTTAAACCCCCGGCTTCTTAAGTCTCCATTCCCGAATGTCGCTGGCGGGAACCAGCCGCCTGCTTCGCTCGCCAGAGGCTATCTGAAAGGCATCATCTCGCTGCTTGACAGGGCACTTCGTCGGGCTGTGCATTACCCACATCTTTTGAGGTTTTTTCGAGCGCCTCCTCTCTGGCGCGGGTGCGTCGGGCAATTGGGTCCAAAGGCTTTCCAGGCTTGGACGATGTCCTTGAGGCGCTGCAACCCGCGCC
>JBJKSV010000718.1:0-7624 GCA_046703605.1 Limisphaerales bacterium | reverse complement strand
GCCTGGAAAACCGGTTGTTTCATGGATGCCGTAGCATGGTGTTTAACAGGTAAAGCAGGCCCGCCAGAAGGGCTGAGACGAACAGTCCGGCGACAAGCGACCATCGCAGAATCCGGCGATGCTTCCGTCTCAACGCCCGTCCACCCATTCCCGGCAGCAAGTAAAAACGATGCCGCTCTCTATCCTTCTCAGCCATCGAAAACAGACTCATGCAATAGGCGCACATTGCCGCATCTGCACGCATGCTGTCAAGAGGAGGTTAGCGTCGATTAGGTGGCGCCGGACGGTAACTACATCAACCAGCCCATGGAATGATATAGGAATGGGAGGCGTTTCCGACATCGGGCCGCGAGTTATTTGCGGCCGCACGTCCGTCAAGCGCAGCGCTCCGGCCGGTCGGAGCTGGCTGGGCCGCCGTCGCCTCCAAACTCGGCCAGTTCTTTGCGGGTCTTGGCCAATTCGGCGCGGGTCTGGCCGAGCTCCTCCTTTAGCTTCTCGCTTTCGTGTTGCGTCTGCGCCAGTTCACGAGAACGGCGGCGGAGTTCGAGCTGAGAGACCACGTGCCGGGCCAAAATGATCAGGGCCTGCTTCTGGTCGGCACGGAGTTCTCTGGGGACTTTGTCAATGACGCAAAGAGTGCCAAGGGCATAGCCGTCGGGGGTGATGAGAGGCGCGCCGGCGTAGAAGCGGATTTTGGGGTCTGAGGTTACCAGAGGATTGGCGGCAAAGCGGGCATCTCGAGTCGCGTCAGGCACAATAAACAGCCCAGACTGGCCGATGGCGTGAGAACAGAATGAGATGTCGCGCGCCGTTTCGTTGAGGGCGACGCCGAGCTTCGACTTAAACCACTGCCGGTTTTCATCCACCAACGAAATCAGGGCGATGGGCGCTTCACATATTCGCGCGGCCAACTCCGTGAGGTCGTCAAACACCTCCTCCGGCACGGTGTCGAGCACCTCGTACTGCCAGAGCACCTCCAGCCGCTTCTTTTCGTTTCCAGGAATCGGGGCCATCATAGGGTCTGTTGCTTTCCGCCGGAAGAATCATACGAAGCCCGAGAAGGAAAGCAACGATTTTGGGCTTACATTGGATCGCGGTTGACGTCTTGACAGGAAATGTAAGAGGCCGGGCCATTTCCGACGGCGGCAAACCACTGTGGGCAGAACGGCGCCGCCCAGAGGACATCTCCGGCCTGGACGGGAAGCCACTCGGTGTTCAGCCGGAAGATGCCGCAGCCTTGGAGCATCACCAGGCCCATCTCCATCATAAGGGCTCGAACCGACTTCCAGGTTGCGCCCGGCCTGAGTGTGAAAAGGTTGACCGACAAATCAAAGGCGGGGTCTTCAGGCATGAGGGCCTGGCATTGCACAGCATTATTCTCCTGGAATGGCTCGGCCTTGACGTCTCGTTGATGGTTGACAAAAGCGGGAGGACGCGCGACGCCCGCAAGGGCCTGGTAGCGGGTCTGGAAGATGAGGATGCGTGAAGCCGGACCGGCGCTTTTGATTTGCACATCCTTGCCTGGAGGCAGATACACGTAGCTGCCGGGCTCCAGTCGATGCCGGCGATCATCGAGCAGGATGCTGCTGGGGCCCTCCAATGCATAGATGAAGTATTGGTTAGCGCCCGTATTGCCCATGCACTGGCCCTCATTTTCGAGGACCATGAGCAGGGCCGAAAAGCGGGCGCCCATCGCCGGCGAGATCAGCACGTGACATTGAGTTTTTTGCCATCCCGGCAGAGGGGTTGCCACAAAGCTGCGCGGTGTGCGCAGCGCGTATCGGTCTCGAATGATATCCCGGGTTCCTTCAAAGAGCTCGTTCATGCTCCCTATGACCCGGTAAGCGTTTCGGGTTTCGAGGGCCAGAACTTGATGACATAGACCAGGCCAAAGATGACCATCAGTGCGCTCCACCACACGTCGGCGTGGTAGTTCCAAAGCTTGACCATCTTGTCGGGTGGCGGCGGATTGATCCATTGATAAATGCCGGAGGCAAAGATAATGACTCCGTAGAGAGTCAGCACGCACCCGATAAAGAACCAGATGGGGATTTGTTTTTTTTCTTCTTGCATAAGCTTACCAAAAGATGATGTTCACGGCTACCAGCAGGACGGCCACCACCCCCGCCCAGAACACCGGTTTTCTATACCACGGACAGGGTCCTTCGTCGGGCATTTGCGTCAGGCCCATGACGAGGTTTTTCAATTCAGTCTCCGGTTTGGGTTTGGTGACAAGACTAACCCCGGCGGTGACGACCAGGCAAACCACTAATGACCACCAGGCGCTGTACATGTTCACCGCCATCGGTTTGGCCTCTTCAGAACGGGCAATGAGCTTCGTATGGGCCGGGTTAAAGGCCTTGGGCGCGAAGGTCTTGGAGATAGCTTGGGCGTCGATTTGAACACCGGGGTCCAGTACCAGCGGGACGCCCTCGACGCCGAACTTGGTCGGTTGCCTCGTTCCGGAGAGCAGGACATCGGGCGCGAGGACTTGAACGGTAACGGGGCCTTTCTTGCCGGAGATGGTGGGCGGCACCGTTACGGCGGTGGTCTTCACCGTGGCGCTGCCGGAAGTGACCGGGGCCTGGCCCGCTTCAAGGCTGACCGGCACGTTAACAAGCGTAACCTTGCCGCTCTCGACGACGATGCTGGTGATCTTGTCGCCGCCGCCTTTGGCTTTTTCCAAAGCGAGCACCGCGCCTTGGCCGAGCGTGATCTTCGGTTGCGGACGGTATCCATCCGGGAAGGTGTGGACGTAGGCCCACATCCACATGGAAGCCAGAATGGCGATCAGAAAGCCCCAGAATCCGCCCGCAGGTGTGGCCCGTTTCCAGAGCATGCCAAGCAAGACCGTTCCAAACAGCGGGACGATGAAAAAGAAGACCAGGACCTGAAGGTACTCGAGGATGTTAGAAAAATAGAAGAGGGTATAGGCCGTGCCGATCGAGATGATCACTCCAAAAACCGATGACCAACGGCCCATCTTCAGATAATGCTGGGCCGAGGCCGCCCGGTTGAGCAATGGCCTATAGACGTCATAGGTCCAGACGGTGGCGAAGGCGCTGATATTGCCCGCCATGCCAGACATAAACCCCGCTATCATGGCCGTGACTCCCAGTCCCAGCAGCCCCGGACCGAGATATTGGCCCATGAGCAAGGGCAGCACGTCGTTGTAGGTGTGGTTGGTGATGCCCGCTCGCGGGTCGGTCTCCGAAACGAGGACCATAGGCGAGCCGTTGTGGTTCATCAAGACCGCCAGCCCTAGCAGGCCGGGAACCGTGACAATGAGCGGCACCAACATTTTGAGGAAGGCGCCGATGATCGTCCCGTTTTGGGCCGAGCGCAGGTCTTTGGCGACAATGACTCGTTGAACCTGGAGGAAGTCCGTACACCAATAGCCGAAGCTGACCGCCACCCCCAGGCCGAAGACCATCCCGAACCAATCGATGCCCATGGGATTGCTGCTGAAGGAGCCAAGATTCCTCCACAGGCTGGTGAAATCGGCATTCTGGACGGTGGGATGGATAATCTTCACGTTGCGTTGGATGGAGAGCATCATCTGGTGCCACCCCCCGGCATGAATCAGGCCCAGGATTGGAATCAAGAGCGAGCCGGCCCAGATCAGGAAATATTGCAGCACCTCGTTGAAGACTGCGGAGAGCAACCCGGCCAAAGTGACATAGATGGCAACGGTGATGGAGGAGACCCAAATGCTCACATTCATGTCCCAGCCCAGGAGGAGATTCAGAATCTTGGCCATGGCGAACATACTGGCTCCGCTAACCATCACGGTGAGAAAACTAAAGGAGATGCCCGCCAGTGAGCGCGGCCCCTCGCCGTAACGCAGCTTGAGGTAACCCGGCACCGAGTGGGTCTTGCAGATATAGTAAAAGGGCATCATCACAACCGCCAGGAAGAGGATGGCGGGAATGGCGCCAATGAGGTAGGCGTGGGCGCCGAGCATGCCGTACTGATATGCCATCGCCGACCACCCCATCGTCTCGAGCGAACTCAGGTTGGCCGAGATGAAGCTCAGCCCCGCTATCCAGGCGGTCATCTTGCGTCCGGCCAGGAAGAAATCATCACCTGTTGAGGCGAATTGCTTGAGGTAAAAGCCAATACCCAGCACCACCACGAAGTAAATGGCGATAATGAGCAGATCGACCGGCGAGAGGGAGAGCAGATGGGGAGCGCGCTCAACGGCAGCGGCCATGAAGGGAGTCGGAGTCATCGAGGGTTAATTTGTTGGAAATCCCAGTTCAGTTCCGCCCTGCTCCCGGCCCAACTACTGAACCAGCCATAGCAGCTCTTAGAGCAAGCGGAAAATGTTTTCATGCGGCGCATTGTGACAACTCCTTTTCCCGTTTGCAATCTCTTAGGTGGAGTTGATCCATTTCGAAGGCAGAGGGCTCAGGGATGGCGTGCCCGCGGGGCTGGGGAATTTCTTCGACGGCTCAGCCCGATTGAGCTAAAAGGAGAAGGTGAAGAACTCGCGCACGTTGGCGCTGCTTTTGATTTTGCTCCTGCTGAGCGGGGTGGGCGGCTGGCGTTGGTGGTCTCAGCGCCGGCTTGAGCGAAGCCAGGACGGCGCCATCCTGGTTGCTGCCCACCGGTATGGAATTGAGCCTGCGCTGCTCAAGGCCGTGATCTGGCGCGAAAGCCGGTTCAATCCCAAAGCCCGCGGACGCTTTCAGGAGATCGGCCTGATGCAACTTCGCGAGGACGCCGCCCAGGAATGGGCGGATGCGGAGCACATCGAGGATTTTTCACACGAGGAATGCGCTGACCCTCTGACCAATACATTGGCCGGGGCCTTTTATCTCAAGAAGCTCCTCAAGCGTTACCGCAAGACCGATAATCCCATTGCCTACGCGCTCGCGGACTACAACGCCGGGCGCTCCAACGTGCTCAAGTGGACTAAGGGCGCCGCCGCCACCAACAGCTTGGTTTTTATTGAACAAATTGGCATTCGGGGAACCAAAGACTATGTTAGAGCCGTGCTCCGACGTTACAGGCGATACCGTCCGGCTTTCGAAAGCCGATGAACCAATGACCCGCTCGCGATACATTCTTGACCAATAGGACGGAAATGCATTTCATGCCTGGATGATGCTTTCTATCATAAGTCGTCTGACCTGAATCAGCCGCCGCATTGAATCGTCAAAAAAGTACCAGGCACGCACAGCAAAAGACTCTTTTATGAACGAAGACAAACAAGATTTTGACTTTAATCGTCGTGATTTCCTCAAAGGCGGTTCCCTTGCCACCCTGATGACCATGCTGGGCGGTGTCCGGCTCTTCGGCCAAAGCAATGAGAGCCACGACAGCTCCAGCGAATATACGGGCCCCAAGCTCCAGGTTGGCATCATCGGGCTAGGCCCCTGGGGAAGGCAAATCCTGGAGACCTTCAACCTGGTGCCGGAGGCCAAAGTGGCTGCCATTTGCGACAATTATCGGGCGTTCCTGCACCGCGGCGCCAGGATGGCGCCCAAGGAGGCGGTCCAGACCCTCAATTACAAGGACATCCTGAATAACAAGGACATTCAGGCGGTCGTCATCGCCATCCCTACCTACCTGCACAAGGACATGGCCGTGGAGGCGCTCAAGGCCGGCAAACACGTTTATTGCGAGTCGCCCCTGGCCAACACCGTCGAAGATACGCGGGCGCTGTGCCTTGCCGCCAAGCAAACTCCCCAAGTTCTGTTTCAGGCCGGATACCAGAACCGCTGCGACGCCAACCGTCTGTTCCTGGTGCCTTTCATCCGTGAAGGCTCGCTGGGCACCAATGCCGTGGCCCGCGCCCAATGGCACAAGAAGACGAGCTGGCATATTACCGCACCGACCGACGCGAGGGAAAAGGTGGCAAACTGGCGGCTGCACAATGCCACCTCCATCGGGTTGGCCGGCGAACTTGGGTGCCACCAGTTTGATGATATATCCTGGTTCCTCAACGCCAAGCCCACCGCCGTCACCGGTTGGGGCACCATCGCGCGGTGGAAAGATGACGGGCGCGACGTGCCCGACACCGTCCAAGCCGTGTTGGAGTATCCCGCGGGCGTCAATCTGGTGTACGACGCCACCCTGGCCAACTCTTTCGACGCAAGCTACGAAATGGTCTATGGCAGCGACGCCGCCATCATGCTGAGGGACGACCAGATCTGGATGTTCGAGGAGGTCGATTCTCCCCTCCATGGCTGGGAGGTCTTTGCTGACAAACAGAAGTTCATCGACGAGACCGGCATCGCGATCCGTGCCAACGCCAGCAAGGCGGTGCAGAAGCCGCGCAGCCAGATGACTTCCACGGAGATCATGCAGCAGAGCTCCCTCTATTCGGCCTTGCGCAACTTCTCCCTGAACGCGCTCCAGGTCGCTACGACGGTAGAGGGTCTCAAGGAGCTGGGAGACGTGGATGCCGACACGGTAAGAAGCGAAGTGGGCAAACTCAAGCTGTGGCCCGGCATGGGTTACACGGAAGGGTTTCAGGCCACCGTGACCGCTATCAAGGCGAACGAAGCCATTCTAGGGCGCAAACGGATCGAATTGAAACCGGACATCTATGAATTGACTTGATGCATCATGCGTCAATAACATAGAGCTTTGATGAGAACGACAAGAACGATAAACATGAAGATTCGCACACTCCTTTCCTGCAGTCTGGCCTTGGCACTGACAGCCGGTTTTTCAGCCGGGGCGGCCGACATGACGATGCTCCATGCCCGTTCCGGCAGCACCCTGACGGTCTATGGCACGTCCAATATCCATGACTGGCAGGTGCGATGCCGCCTCATTATTGGCGAGATCGAAGTCGGTCCCAACTTTCCGACCGAACCCGGCCAGCAGGTCACGCCTGGAAAGGTAGAGGCTAGTGGCCATGCCTATGTGATCGTCCGCTCGCTCAAGAGCATCGAGAAGGATGGCTCGCCTTACAGCGACTCGATGGACAACGTGATGTACGACCATCTCAAAGTGGACAAATCCAAGGCAAACAGGACCATCGATTACTACCTGACCGGCCTTGTCCTCAAGGAAGCGCCCAAGGACAAGACCTCGCCCTACCTCTTTGATTCCACTGGCAAGCTCGTTGTGGCGGGTGTGACCAACACCGTCTCCATGCCGCTCCAGGTCCTTCCCCTGGGCAACGCCAGTCACGAAATCAAGATCTCCGGCACCGCCAACCTCAAAATGACCGATTTCGGGGTCGAGCCACCCGCCCCCAAGATACTCCTGGTCATCCATACTGCTGATCCGGTCAAGGTCGTCTTCGACTGGATGGTCGCGCCGCGCAAAACCAAGTAGGCGGAAAAACGGGACGTTCGCAGGCGAAGTCCCGAAGCTCAAGGGCGTCGTTGGTTTCGGACTTGGCCTGCCTCGGAGGCCCGTCTGCGTGCCTCGCCTCTCCGGAGTCAGATCCGGGCAATTTCCGAGGAAGATTCTGACCGAACAAGAGCTTCGCGCCTGAATGAGGCGCGTGCGGCGTTCGCGGTCGGCGGCAAACGCGAGGCAGGCGCCGATATCTTCGGACGTGAGTCTAGCCCGAGTATTTCATGCCACGAACAAAACGCCAACAGCCTGTAGTAGGGGGGGCCCTCCAAAGCCCGGCCCTGTCTCAACAATATGGCGCCTT
>JBJKSV010000717.1:0-3887 GCA_046703605.1 Limisphaerales bacterium | reverse complement strand
CTCCAGTGCCGGGTGGATCGCGTGACCGATGACGGTCTGAAACCCCGCATGCGCGAGAGAGTCCTCCGGGAAGCCGTCACGCTATGAGGGAATTTCGCGAGCGGTTGCAGGACATGCTTGAAGATGTTTAAGACGAAATATCGAACAACGCCAATCAAGACAGACAAGATGCCTCCGGGCATCCTGTTTATCGTCGGCAACGAAGCCGCCGAGCGATTCAGCTATTACGGCATGAACTCCATCCTGGTGATTTTCATGACGCAATACCTCATGAATGCTCAGGGCCAGCCCGCCCACATGACTGACGCCCAGGCCACCGCCTGGTACAGCACCTTTGTCTCGCTGGTCTATTTCCTACCCATCCTGGGTGGCATTTTGGCGGACGCGGTCTTCGGCAAATACCTCATCATCCTCCTGCTCTCGATCGTCTATTGTTTTGGCCATTTCACCCTGGCCATCGACGACACCCGCATGGGCCTGATCATTGGCCTGGTGTTGATCGCGATGGGCGCCGGCGGCATTAAGCCCTGTGTCAGCGCCAACGTCGGCGACCAATTCTGCGCCTCCAACGAGCATCTGCTGCCAAAGATTTTCAGTTGGTTTTACTTCTCCATCAACCTGGGATCGGCTGGTTCCACCCTCTTAATTCCGTGGTTGCTCAACCGGGTCGGCCCCAGCGTGGCCTTTGGCGTGCCGGGCATCGCCATGCTCTTGGCCACCGTCGTCTTTTGGCTCGGACGCAAGCGGTATGCACACCTTCAGCCGACGGGGCTTCTGGCCTACACGGAGCAGTTCTTCAGCGTCCGGAGGTTGCTTGCCTGCAAGCGCGAAGCCACCCGAAGCGGGCTGACCCAAACCGCCGCCTGGCTCAGCGGGTTTCGAGCCGGCTGGAACCGCGAAAATCTGAAGGCCTTGGGCAATCTCCTCATTCTCGTTCCTTTCGCCGCCGTGTTCTGGGCGCTTTGGCAGCAGAACTTTTCCACCTGGGTCATCCAGTCCGAGCAGATGAATCGCCATCTCTTTGGCCATAACTGGTTGCCCGCCCAGATTCAGACCGTTAACCCGATCTTCATCCTCATCCTGCTGCCCTTGTTTTCCTACGTAGTATATCCGGCGGTGGGCCGGTTTGTGAAAGTGACTCCGCTCCGGCGCTTTGGCGCCGGCTTATGGGCGATGGTGTTCGCCTTTCTCATCGTGGCCTGGATACAAACGCGCATCGATCACGGCCAACATCCCCAAATCCTCTGGCAAATTCTCGCCTTTGTGGTCCTGACCGCCGGCGAAGTCCTGCTCTCCGTCACCCACCTGGAATTCGCCTATACCCAGGCGCCCAAGACCATGAAGAGCCTGGTCATGTTCACCTATCTTGGGGCGGTGTCTGTCGGCAACGTCTTCACCGCTTTGGTCAATCAGTTCATTCAGAACCCTAATGGCACCATCAAGGCCTCCATGGCGGGCGCCGCCTACTTTTATTTCTTCGCAGAAGTCATGGCGGTGACTGCCGCTCTCTGGCTGGTCGTCAGCCCCTTCTATCGCGGCAAGACCTACACCCAGGATGAAGCGCAACCAGAACCAACCACGTGACTCCCTGGACTCCCGGCCAAATGCTTGACGCCGAGCGGCTTCCTCGTACACTGAGTCCGGTTGCCTGAGAGCAACGAGGGAAGTCATTCATATATGAGCACGTTCACACATCCCATTGAGATCGGCGATCCAGAGGGCGGCACGTTCGAACTTTTGGAAGGCCGCGTCGATACCGGAGCGACGTTCACGGTTATTCCGTCCGGCACCCTGCGCCGACTGGGGGTTAGACCATTAGAGACCCTGCCATTCGAACTGGCAGACGACCGGGTGATCGAGCGGGAAGTTGGGGAAACGACAGTCCGCCTCGCCGGAAGAACCATTACGACCCCCGTCGTCTTTGGCGGGGAGGAGAGTGAGACGCTAATCGGCGCTCACACGCTCGAACGGGCGTTTCTGGCCGTTGATGTGGCTCGGCACTGCCTGGTGCCGACACATGGATTGCTCAAGCCGCTGGGGTAAGACGCCCGGCTCGGCCGATGGATCCCCTGAAGATCCGCGCTTGCAAAAGGGATGAGGAGCACGAAGCGGCCCCGGTCTGTGGGACCAGGTGGCATTTCTCATTAAGCGTTGGGCATTTACAATTAGCCATTGTAGGGCCTTCCCCTTCACAGCCCAACGAACTTCATGCCGAAGTGGACCCAAAGCGGGATGGTGACCAAGCCGGCGAGGGACGTGCTGAGCACGACACGCAACGCGGTGGCGGGGTCGCCGCCATAGTGGCGAGACATCACGATGGGAAAGACGGCGGAGGGCATCGCCGCCTCGTTGACCATGACGCGCTTCAGCTCGATGGAGGCTGGCAGGTGTTTTGCCAGGAGCAGGAAGAGCATCGGCAAGACCCCTAACCGCAGCACCAGGGCCGTCGCGATGACCCGTCCGCCCGACTTGGCGTGGAACTCGTGCAGGTGGTCGGCAATCACCGCGCCGATGAGCAGGAGCGCCATCGGGATGGCACTCTGGCCAAACCAGTGAACGATGGTGAGGATAACTCTTGGGACGTGGGAGCTAAGGCCGAGGGCATTGAGGATGAGTGCCAGGGCAATCGCCATTAGCGGGGCGTTAATGAGCTTGCGCCAGTCCCGCCCGGGCGTGCCGCCGCTGAGCAGCGCCACGCCGAGCGTCCACAGCCCGATTTCGACTCCGACATTGTGAACAAAGAGCACTCCAACCGTCCCGCTGCCGAACAGCAGCAGGGTCAGAGGCAATGGGACGTAGCCGTAATTGTAGATGCCCACGGTTACGGCGAATGTGCCGCGCGCGCGTGAATCTCTCAGCCCGGTCAACCGGCGGGCTGCCAGGGCCAGGAGCAGGCCGCAGGCAACCGTCGCGAAACCCACCAGCGGCGCCAGCACGAGATTTCTCCACCGGCTCAAGGCCGGATTGCCCAACGCCGAGTCCAAAATGAGCGAGGGATAGAGGACGTTGATGTTCAGCCGCAGAAGACTTTGGTCCGCGTCTTCGGTCAACCAATCCACCTTTCGCAACACCAATCCCGCGGCCACAATGCTGAAAATGGGGAGGGTGGCCCCAAGAACTGTCTGGAACTCATTCATGCGCGCGGCTCAGGCCGCTGATTCTTTGGAAGAGCAGATACACCGGTGCTTTGTACACCAGCCGCGGTGAAAACGAAGCGTTTTGTCATCTGACAATAATCTGGACAGAACGAGCTGGGCTTTTGCTATTTTGATCTCATGCATGAGGGCAGCCTCGAGATTGTTGAAGGCGATATCACCCGGCAGGCGGTTGACGCCATCGTGAACGCGGCAAACACCACACTCCTGGGCGGAGGAGGTGTTGATGGCGCCATTCACCGCGCGGCCGGGCCGGAACTGCTGGAGGAATGCCGCGGCATTGGCGGCTGCCCGACCGGCCAGGCCCGAATTACCAAGGGCTATCGGCTCCCGGCCAAATGGGTGATCCACACCGTGGGTCCGGTATGGCGCGATGGCAACCACCACGAAGACGACTTGCTCGCAAGCTGTTATCAGAATTGCTTTGCGCTGGCCGAACAACATGGAATCCGCTCCATTGCCTTCCCCTCCATCAGCACCGGCGCCTACGGCTTCCCCATGGAGCAGGCGGCGCGCATCGCCGTCCGAGAAACAAGGGCCTTCCTCGAAAAGCATAAGGAGTTCGAGAAGGTGCTCCTGGTCTGTTTCGGAAAGCGCGCTTGGGAGATTCACCGCCACGCGATGTCGGAGGACAAAAGCTAGATTTCCCTACGATGCGCTCTAGAACGGACATCATCGCCCTGCTCGAGAAGCCCGGCATCATCGCCATCATCCGCATTCAACGCCCCGAGC
>JBJKSV010000716.1:0-5786 GCA_046703605.1 Limisphaerales bacterium | reverse complement strand
TGATGAGGAGGTCGCCCTTATTGGCGTCGAGGCAGGCCAGGGTCCCCACCGGCAGAGTAGCGTTGTGGCGGACGTGGCCGAAGGGCAAGCCGGTGACCAGCGGGATTCCCAGGGGCAAGAGTCTGTCGCGCAGCACGTCCTCCAAGCTCTGGCGATATTCCTTCACGCGCCCGGAGTTGTGGTCCTGGCAATTCCGGTTGACGCCAACGGCGATGCCGGCAACCGTCCGCAGCCGCCCCCCCACCAACAACTGGGTTAGCATCCGGTCCACCCGATACGGACGCTCATCCACCTCCTCAAGAAAGAGAATCTTCCCGCTGAACGAGGCCTCAAACGGAGTTCCAAGCGATGCGCACAACAAGGAAATATTGCCTCCAATAAGCCGGCCTGAAGCCAAGCCCGGCCGCAGAACGGAAACCGTCTTGCGGCGGCATCCCTGGCAGATGCTGCCGGGAGCCGCAGGCTGGGTTAGCGTCCGCAACAGGCTCTGGAGCGTGAACTCCGGGAGGTCAGGTTTGATGAGGTCGGAGTTGAGCATCGGCCCATGAAAAGAGACGAGGCCCGCCTTTTTGAGCAGGGCACAGTGCAGCGCGGTTAAGTCACTGTAACCGACAAGGATTTTCGGATTGGCGCGGATCCGATCGTAATCGAGCAGGGGTAAAATTCGTGCGGTGCCGTAGCCACCGCGGACGCAGAAGATCGCGTGAACCTTCTTATCAATGAAGAGGCTCATGAGGTCGGCGGCACGTTCCTGATCCGTTCCGGCAAGGAAGCCCCAACGCTTTCGAACGTTCGGCGCCAGCCGAGTTTTGAAGCCGAGTGACTCGAGCGCCGCGACGCAACGGTCGATTGCCTTTGGGTCGGGAGGCGGGCTGGCGGGGGCGGCAATGCCAACAACGTCCCGGTAATGCAGGCGTTCGGGCTTTACGAGGCGCATCGCACCCATCAGGAAGCAGCGGCGGAGACTCCAGCTTCGCTCAGCGGCAGGCTGGAGGGCGAGTCTGCCGGCGCCCACCGCTCCAAGGCGGCCTGGAGATCGCTGACCCGAATTGGTTTGCTAATATAATCATCCATCCCGGCCTCCAGGCATCTCTCCCGGTCTCCCAGCAGCGCATTGCCCGTCATTGCGACGATTCGAGGGCGTTTGCCCGCCGGCCATTGTTGGCAAATCTGGCGCGCGGCTTCCAGACCGTCCATCTCGGGCATTTGCACATCGAGAAAAACTATGTCGTAGGGCTTTGACTCGAGGGCCTCGAGCACTTCGCGTCCGTCCTGAACCATGTCGGCGTCGTAGCCGAGCTTGCGCAAAAGGCTCAAGCCCACCTTGCGGTTGATCGCATTATCGTCGGCCAGGAGCAGCCTCAGCGGTAACCGGTCCGCAAGCCGCGTATCGAGCGCAGAGATTGGCGGCGCGCGTTTCTCGGTCTTGGGCCGGACGTTCAGCGCGTGGCAAAGGGCGTTCAGCACGTGGACAGGCCGGACCGGCTTGTGGATCGCGCCGATGATTTCTTCCCGCTCGGCTCGCAGTTCCTCCAGGCGGACAGGCGGATAGGAAAGCAGGACTATGGAGGGGACGCAGCCATCCTCGGCCTGGAGGCGAATTCGGCCGCTCAGAGCAAGGGCGTCAGTTCCGGGCAACTGGGCATCCAGGATAACAACGTCAAAAGGTGCCTCTGGGTTGAGGGCGGCCAAGGCTGCCTCCTGCGCCGAGGCGCTCACAACCTCCAAACCCCATAGCCGTCCCCAATGTTCCAGGATTCGCCGATTCGTCAGATTGTCTTCGACGACAAGCAGCCTCTTGCCGGCAAGCTGAGGCTGCGCGTTGTGCCATGCAGCGGGCGTAGTAGCCGCCCCAGCCATCGTGGAAATCGTGAAATGGAACGTGGCGCCCTTGCCGGTCTGGCTTTGGACCCAAATCTTGCCTCCCATCAGCTCGACCAACCGCTTGCAGATGGCCAGCCCCAGACCCGTCCCGCCGTAATGACGTGTCGTCGAGGCATCCACTTGTTGGAACGATCTAAACAGCCGATCCTGACGTTCCAGCGGAATCCCAATACCGGTGTCGCGCACGGAGAAATGCAGCAGCCACTCCTCGGGGTGAAGCAGCAGACTCGCGTCTTGTTCGTGTCCCGGCTCGACGGGCCGCGCCCGGTGACCGTCCGCAACGACCTCAACGACGACCTCCCCGCGCGCGGTGAACTTCACGGCATTGCCGAGCAGGTTGATCAGGATCTGCCGCAGCCGTGTAATGTCGCTGACCAGGATTTTCGGGATTTGCTCATCGACCATGCACGCCATGTCAAGCCCCTTCTCCGCCGCTTTGGGCGCCAACACTTCCAGGCTCTCCTCAAGGCAGGTGCGCAGCTCAAACGGATGCCGCTCCAGTTCCAGTTTTCCGGACTCGATCTTCGAGAAGTCCAGAATGTCATTGACGATGGCCAGCAGGGCCTCGGCGCTGCCTCGAGTCGCTTCGATATAATCCCGCTGTTCATCCGTTAGCTCGGTCTCCAACAACAGCGCAATCATACCCAGCACGCCGTTCATCGGCGTGCGGATTTCATGGCTCATGTTGGCCAGGAATTCAGACTTTGCCAGCGTGGCCTCCTCCAGCTTTTGGTTGAGCGTCAGCAGGTCGCTGTTGGTATTGATCAACTGCTCCTGGCTTTGCCGCAGTGCCCGGTAAGCCGCGTCGCGCTGGAGCAAGTTCAGATAGGCCTTCGAGTGATAGCGGACCCGGGCGACTAGCTCGATCTTGTCCGGCAGCTTGACCAGGTAATCATTGGCCCCGATGGCAAACGCATGCCCCTTCACCTGGGGATCTTCGTTTGTCGAAAGCACGATAATAGGAATCTCGCGTGTGGCCGTGTGCGCGCGAAACTGACTGACCAGTGTCAAACCATCCAATTCGGGCATGACCAAGTCCTGCAAAATAACTGTGGGCCGGATTTCGCTCGCAATGGCGACGGCTTTCCTGGGATTGGCACAATAATGGAAATCGAGGTCGGCCTGGTGCGCCAGGGCCAGTCGAACCGCCTCGGCGACCATCGCCTGGTCGTCCACCAGCAGGACCCTGATCCGTTCGTCGGCGAGGCGTTCCGCCCCCTCCCGGCTCCGGCCATTCGTTATATCAGCCATAGTCGCGTCTCTGGAACAGTGCTTCCGTAGCCCCAAGCATAGCCCTTTTCAATGCTCGCAACAAGCAGGTTCTTGGCTGGAGCCATTTCTTTCTAAAGTTCCAGCGCGAATCAGCCGATGAGTCCATAGGCGAATTATGGGTGAAAAAAGAATTTTGCTGGCAGAGGCCGACCCGACGGTTTCAGAAGAGTTCTGTCAAGCCCTGGGTCAGGAATGGAAGGTGACCGCCGTCAGGTCCGGTTCAGCGCTGCTGACTGAAATCAAGCGAAGCCCTTACGAGGTGCTGGTCACCGAGTTGGACCTGCCGGAGATGGATGGGGCGGAGGTCATCAACAAGATTCGGCGCAAATACCCGAAGACGGTGCGCTTTATCCTGGCCGAGGAGTCGAGCAAGGACCGCGTCATGAAGGAAATGCTGGGCGCGCATCAATTCCTGGCCAAACCGATCGACCCAACCACCCTCAAAGATACTATCGAAAGGGCCATCGCCCTGGATGCCTGGATCGGAAGCGGCACACTCCGCGAACTCATCTCTCGAGTGCGCAGTTTTCCAAGCCTTCCCTCACTTTACCTCGAGGTGCTCTCAGCCTTGCGCTCCCCCAGCGCGAGCCCCGAGGAAGTCGGTGCCATCATCTCCAAAGACATGGCGATGACGACCAAGCTCTTGCAGGTCCTCAACTCCGCCTACTTCGGCCTGCCGCGCACCATCACCGACCCTGCGGAAGCAGTTGGCCTGCTTGGGTTTGAAACGGTCAAATCCATGGTGCTGGCAATCAAACTCCTGAGCCAGTACGATCGCATTAAGCCGGTCTATTTCTCCATAGATCGACTCTGGCGCCACAGCACTAGCGTAGCAAAGCTGGCCAAGGAATTGGTCCTCTTCGAGACACGCGACCGTGTGACAGCCGATCAGGCCTTTACCTGCGGCTTAATGCACGACATTGGCAAGGTCGTCCTGGCGGCGAACTTCGACGAGCAGTATCGAGGCGCCCGCTCGCTCTCCCAGAAACAACAGATCCCCCTTTGGGAGGTTGAAAAGACCATCTTCGGGGCCAGCCATGGGGAAATCGGGGCCTATCTGCTCGGACTCTGGGGCATGCCAATGAACTTTGTCGAAGTCGCGGCCCTGCACCATTGCCCTTGCAGCAGCTCGGATGTCGCATTTTCCGCGCTGACTGCCGTCCATGTGGCCAACACCTTCGATTATGAGCTGAACCCGGACGACGAAGGCCTCGGTGTGCCTCAAATCGACCCGGATTACCTCTCGCGGATTCGCCTCTCGGGGCGATTAAAAGCCTGGCGGATTGGTATTCTCGGTTTGGATACCCCTCTGGAACCCCCTGCCGCGCCACACAGCGAGACCGTGCTCGCCAATGCTCTCGAAGCCCCTCCGGCCCCACTCAAGGCGCCCGCCCCAGTGGCGCCGCCGCCGGTCACTCGCGAGGCCCCAGTGCCGGAGATCACGTCGCTCCGAGACGCACCCCAGCCTCCGGCTGCGGCCAAGCCAATCTGGCCAAAGCCACAACTGGCCTTTGCCGGTATTGCTACCGGGTTGGCCGCCCTTCTGTTCGTCGCGATGGGCGTTGCCTTGCACCACGGCAAGCCTCAAAAACTCCTCAACGCAAAGGAACTCGCCACCGCCACGCCTGCGACTCTCCCTCGAACGGAGCGGACTGCCCCTCGACCGGAGCCGGTTGTGGCAAAACCCAAGCCTGTTCCAACCGCGGAGAGGCATGTCACGGCGTTTCCTCCTCAGGCCAAGCAGACTCCCGACCCCGCTCCAGTGCCTCCGAAGACGGTGACTTCCTCGCCTGTCTCTTTAAGCCCGAAGGTCCCAATGGCGCGTCCGGTCATTCCGGCTGAGCCTGCTTTTCCCGCGCTCACGCTCCAGGGCATCTTCTATTCAACCCATCATCCTGCCGCCATTCTCAATGGCAAGACGGTGTGGGTTGACGAGCGGGTGGCGGGCGCTCGCGTGGCGGAGATCACCCCCGCCTACGTCGTTGTTGAATTTCATGGCCGGCGAAAGACCCTCAAGCTGAGCAACAGTTTGCCGCATTAAAGTTTTTCGCTCGACTGGCCGATAGAACAAGTGTCGTAAGACAAGGCCGCCGACAGCCGCAAAAGCCGGCCGGGAAAAACGAAGCGCCGCCCGTTGAAAAAGGCGCCTCGCGGCAAGGATGCCGCATTGAATAAAATCCCCGAAAGGGGTGACTCATGGAAGGAGTCAGTTTATGGTTATCAATACAAACACATCCTCTCTCACCACCGCTCAATACCTCACTCAGTCTGAAAGCATGCTGAGTCAGTCGCTCGCCCGGTTGTCTTCCGGTTCGAAGATTACTTCACCGGCCGATGACAGTGCCGGCCTGGCTGTATCCATCCAGTTGACCGCGGAGATGGGCCGGAATACCGCGGCCTCCAACAACGTGGCCGACGCCCAATCATACAACCAGACGCAAGACGGTTACCTCCAGCAGGTCGCAAACGCGTTGAACCGTATGAGTGAATTGGCCGTTCAGGCGCAGGACGTGACCAAGTCGAGCACCGACAAGGCGGACTACCAAACCGAGTTTAGCACGTTGGCCACGTTCACATCCACGATCTGGCTGTTGGCCGCGGAGAGATTGTTGTTCAACGTTGACAGTGTG
>JBJKSV010000715.1:0-7442 GCA_046703605.1 Limisphaerales bacterium | reverse complement strand
CACGCAATTCTTCCGGGGGCGCAAGGCGAATGGCCAGTGGCGCACGCCCTTTACTCCGGTGGGGATGGTCAATGATGAATACACCGAGGCGGATGCCTGGCAATATGCCTTCGCCGTTCAGCAGGATGTGCCGGGCATGATGGCCCTCTACGGGGGCGAGAAACCCTTTGTGGAGAGGTTGGATACCCTCTTCACCACCAACTCCGATATCCAGACTGGCATCCCGGACATCAGCGGACGGATCGGCCAGGATTCGCAAGGCGACGAGCAGTGCCATCATGTGCCCTATCTTTATGATTACGCCGGCGCCCCCTACAAGACCCAGCAGCGCGTGCGCCAGGTGCTGTCCACACTTTACAACGACACGCCTGAAGGGGAGTGCGGCAACGTGGATTGCGGCCAGATGGCGGCGTGGTATGTGATGAGCGCCCTGGGTTTCTACCCGCTCAACCCGGATAGCGGCGTGTTCGTCCTCGGCAGCCCGGTCGTTACCAAGGCCGTTATTCATCTGGACGAAACAAAATACCACGGCCACACCTTCACCGTTGAGGCGGAGAACAACAGCCCGGACAATATCTATGTCGAGTCGGCCACGCTTAATGGACAGCCGCTTTCCAAGCCCTGGTTTACTTGGAAAGAACTCACCGCCGGAGGCACGTTGCGCCTGGTCATGGGGCCAAACCCGAACCTGGAGTGGGGCACGGATCCGGATGACCGCCCGCCGCCCACCATGCCCGCGGATTTTCAATACCAACCGCTGCCGCCGCCAGCCTCTTCAAACGAGGTGGTCCGCTTGTCCGTGCCCATTCGTGTGGTTTGCGGCAGTGATACGCCGGTGGCCGGATTCGTGCCCGATCCGAACATGGTCGAGGGTGGAGTCAACTCGGCCGATTCGGATGTTGACACCAGCGCCGCGCACGCCGCGCCGGAAGCCGTCTATCAGAGCGAGCGGTACGGCAACGACTTCACCTACGTCTTTCCCGTGCCGAAGGACCAAGAGTACCGGGTGCGGTTGCACTTTGCGGAGATCTTTGATGATGGGGCCGGACGCCGCATTGAGAATGTCTGGATCAATGGGCACCCGGTGCTGGAGAACCTGGACATCTTCAGCGCGGCAGGTGGCTTGAACAAGGCCCTTGTCAGGGAATTCCCGGATATCGCGCCCGACGACAAGGGAGAGATTACGATCCGCGTCGCCTCCGCCGCCGACAGCCCCGATTCCAATGCGAAGATTAGCGCCATTGAAATCCTCCCGGCGGGTTATACCGAGCCCGCTTCCGAGTCCGCTTCCGCTAGCTCCTACACCCCATTCGTTATCAAGAGTGATGACGGCAAGGATACTATCACCATCAACACCGAGCAGGCGCCTCAACTTCGGGACTGGGCCGAACACAAGCTTGGTCCCGTGCTGGCCCAGTGGTATCCAAAAATCGTGGCCCTTCTCCCAAGCCCAGGTTACACCGCACCGACCCACTACACTGTTACGCTCAGACCCGTGCGAGGCGTGGCCTACACCTCGGGGACTCGAGTGGTGGGAAACTCCACTTGGTTTGCTGGGGAACTTCACCGCGAAGCCCTGGGGGCGCTCGTCCATGAGTCGGTGCATGTTGCGCAGCAATATCGTCACACGCGCGCCCCAGGATGGTTGGTCGAAGGCATCGCCGACTATGTCCGCTGGTTTGTGTATGAACCGCAGAGCCATGGAGCCGACATCGTCTGGATGCGGCACTTGAGGAAGGGCTTTTCTCCCCGCTACAACGCCAGCTACCGGGTCACGGCGAATTTCCTGAACTGGGTGAGCGAGCATTATGACAAGCACCTCGTGACCCAGTTGAACGCCGCCATACGCGAGCACAAATACCAGGAGGATGTCTGGAAAGACTATACCGGCAAGAGCGTTGAAGAACTTGGCGCGGAATGGAAGAAAGACATCGAAGCCCAGCTTGCCACCTCGGGAAACCAGACTTAGTGCTCCAGGGCGTAAGTTCGGTGACGTATTCACGATTTGCGATTTTAGATTTGCGATTTGCGATTGCGGAAGAGCGGCCCCCGTCGGCACGTCACTGTATTTGCGCCCATCGCCACTTAGCTAGAGGTTATCCGAAAAGAGTTCCTTTATGGGCCATCTTAATCGGCCACTTCATCGAATTTGGCTGGTTCTCGATTAACAGTGACCGACGAAGTGGCCGATAAAGTGAACCCGATCGGACCTTTTCGGATTGGCTCTAGCCGCTAGAGCCTGCTGTGAAACTCCACTGGTCTCCTACGATGGATATGGATCTGCATATGAATGTGCGGCCTTATTGCGCTTGGCTCGGCAATGAGGGGCCAAAATCATTTAAGCCGCGGCAGAATCCGCCGATTAAGGGATAAAGGGACGCGTGATCGGCGGAGCATGAACGTGACTGAAAGTCCGGTGCTTCCCGCTGAATGTGGCCCTTCATTTAATCGGTTGAATGCAGCAGATGACGAAACATGCTTTTCAAGCCTGCCACATTCGCGGAGTTCTGGCTCTGCTCTGCATGGCAGGGCTGATGGAGTTGACCGCGGTCGCTGGCCAGGGCTATTTATCGTACCTTGGGCCGGCGCCATTGCGCATAGCAACGCCGGTCCCGCCCCAGAAGGCCATGCAGTTGGAGATTATTGCGCCGCCTCCCGCTGAGCAGGCGTCCAAAGAGGCTAACCTTCCAGCCGACTCACCTTCTGCGGGAGCTCTCGGAGTTTCGGGCACAAACAAGCCCAACGGCGTTGCGCGCCAGTCCGCCGTCTCACCTGCTCAATCCCGGAGAACAGTTGCCAGCACAAATAGCGCCAGCGGCGAGACTCTCGAGTCGAGGCCGCCGATTGCCAGTTCGGCGACGTTGGCGGCGGCGAGCGATGCCCAGACCAACCGGGTCGAACTGGCTCCGCAAGACCCTCTGAAGGAGGACTCGGCGGGAAGCCAGGCGCCGCAGTCGGGAAGCGATTCGTCGAAAGTCTCGCCTGAAATGCTCGCGGAGTTTCTTGAATCGCACGCGGGCCCCACAAGCTATGCCCCCGGCGGGTTTCCCCCGGTGGAATTCATTCCGCCGGCGCCGATGGTTCCAGTCCCCAGCCGGGCAACTTATGAACGCCGATGAGCCGGTTTGAGAGGCCTATCTCGTGAGGGCGGCGCCGAAGCCGTTGATTCTCCGAACTGCCAATGGTCCCAAATAGACATGAAGCTCCGCAGCTTGCGGCTCGCCCTCAACCGGTCGGGCACGCTCGATGCTCGGCATTGAAGGTTCAAAGTTCCCCCCACCCGCGAAGAGCAGCCCTTGGAGGCTGGATGCTGGCGCTTCTGGTCGCCGCCTCCGTCTCGGCGCAGCCAGGGGCCTCCCTTGCCCGAGAGCCAACTTTGCCGGATTTGCGGCCGTCTTCAGATTCCGCCTTGGACGGTTCCAATACGCCAGCGCCGCCAGCGCCAAGAATGGCGCCTCAAGCGGATTCCTCGAACCAACCGCCTGTTCTCCGGACGAACACGCCCTCCTTGGCTCCAGAGGACCTGGGCGAGGTTCAAGCCGGTCCGGCTCAGGGCCGGTCACGGGTGTGGTCGCCGCGCCAGCGGCTGGCGGCAGCGAGGTATATGCGTAAAGCGCGGCTTTTCAAGGAAGCGGAGGGGTTGCTGGTGGGTTTGCTCGGGGCTAATTCGCCTGAAGGCGCGCGGCGGTCGGCGTTGCTGGAGTTGGCCGCGCTGGCGCAGGACCAGGGCAAGTTGTCGCGGGCGCAGGATATCTATGCCCAGTTCCTTAGCCGCTGGCCGGCCGATTCGCGGGCGCCGGAGGTCCTGCTGCAACAGGGGCTGACCTTCCGGAAAATGGGCTTAAACGAAATGGCGCTCAACAAGTTCTACGCGGTAATGACCGCGGCGCTCACGCTCAAGAGCACCCAGTTCGATTTGTACAAGCGGCTGGTCCTTCAAGCCCAAACCGAGATCGCACAGACACATTATGAGTTGGGCAAGTACAGCCAAGCCGCGGAATTCTTTACACGCCTTATCAGGCAACCCGATGCGCCTGTTGACCGTCCGAGAATCCTCTACAAGCTTGTCCGCTGCTATCAGAACACCACTAACTACGACGAGGTGATGACCGTCAGCCAGACGTTCCTGGCCCGTTATCCTGATGCCCCCGAAGCGCCTGAGGTGCGCTTCGACCTTGCGCTGGCGCTCAACGAACTTGGGCGGCACAACGACGCGCTGGTGCAGGTTATGCGCCTGCTCAAGGAGGAAAGCGCGCAGGCAAAGAAGGATCCCGCAAGCTGGGCCTACTGGCGCCGGCGCGCCGGGAACTTGATTGCAAACCAGCTTTACCGGGAAGGCGACTATGGCCGGGCGCTGGAGTTTTATAGCGGTCTAGCCGAAATGGATCCGTCGGCCCGATGGCAATTGCCGGTGTGGTATCAAATGGGGCTGACTTATGAGCATCTGTGGCAGCCGGAAAAGGCCTTGGGCGTTTACGACCGCATCATCCATGACGGCCAGGAACTAGGCACCAACGCCCCGCCCAACCTAACCACGATTGTCTCTATGGCCCAATGGCGCGCGGGTTTTCTTCACTGGCGGGACCGGGCCGAGGCGGTGAATCTCGATCTGGAGAAACGGAATGCGGCTATGGAAGCCGCAGGCGCCTCTACCAATTCAATCCCCTCGAGCAAGCCAACGGCCAAAGAGCCGGAGAAAGACCGCCCGTAACTGCTCAGGTGGCGGCAATCAGCCACATGAATCCACGGCTCCAAGCCGCATGAAAAGGACTTGATTAATCCTCGTGGTTTTCTTACTAATCATTCAATAACGTTGGGTTGGGATAGACCGTCTGGGCTGGCAAAGGGCTGCTTAGCGGAAGCAGAGACGATGAGCCCCCGGCAGGCCGATTGCTCTCAAGGCAGACTCGATGTTGGCGAGAGAGACATCCCATCGTATCGAAGTATGGCCATCGAAAAGATCATCGTGTTGGAGGACGATGCGATCCTCCGCATGAACCTCGAGCAACAATTGCGCAATCGCCGCTACGATGTAGCGGCCGCCGAGACCATTGCCGAGGCGCAGGATTATCTCAGCCGGGACAATTTCGATCTCATTCTGCTGGATATCCACCTGCCGGACGGCGACGGCACGGATTTGTTGAAGGCAATCCAACAGCGCCCGCAGAAGCCCTTGGCCGTCATGGTTACCGGCTTTGCGTCGGTGGAATCGGCGGTGGATTGCATGAAGAACGGCGCGTTCGATTATCTGATCAAACCTTTTTCCGCCGAACAGCTCACCCTTACATTGAAGCGAGCCGAGGAGTTTACGCAATTGGTTCGAGTCAGCCGGCTACTGAGCCAGGACAGCGAGGAGAGCGGGCAGGAACTGCTGGGGCGAAGCCAGGTGATGGAGAACATGCGTGAACTGATCCGCAAGATTGCCCAGACCAATGCTACGGTGCTCATTCAAGGTGAGAGCGGCACCGGCAAGGAACTGGTGGCCCGGGCGATTTACCGGGCCAGTTCACGTGCCAACGCCCCGTTTATCAAGGTTAACTGCGCCGCTATTCCCGAGAACCTGATCGAAAGCGAGTTTTTCGGCCACGAGCGCGGCGCCTTCACTGGCGCGCTGAGCAAGCGGGAAGGGCGTTTCGAACTGGCGCATGGAGGGACCATTCTGCTGGATGAGATCAGCGAGAACTCCTCCACGGTGCAAGCCAAACTGCTGCGTGTGCTCCAGGAACGTGAGTTGGAGAGGGTGGGGGGCAATCGGACGATCAAGGTGGATGTCCGCGTCATTGCAACCACCAACCGCCGTCTGGAGGATAGCGTGGCGAGGAAGGAGTTTCGCGAGGATTTGTTTTTCCGGCTCAATGTGTTGCCCGTCCATGTGCCGCCTTTGCGCGAGAGGGCGGAGGATGTGCCATTTTTGGCGGCGGAATTCACACGCCGGCTCAGCCGCAAACACGGCATCCGAGTAGATGGGCTGTCGGATGAGGCGATGAGAGCACTGCAGGAGCATTCATGGCCCGGGAACGTTCGCGAGCTCCAAAATGTTATCGAGCGCGCCGTCATTCTCTGCGGCAACCAGGGACACCTGCAGCCGGAACACCTCGGACTTCCCGACCCGGCGAGACTGGCGCACGAATCTCCCGAGCCAGCACCGGCAGCCAACGGACGCGCGGCCAGGAGCGGCCAGGAAGAGTTTTGCACCATGGCCAACATGGAAAAGCGGCACATCCTGGCCGCATTGGAGCGATGCAAGGGCAACCGCACGCATGCCGCGAAGCTGCTCCAAATCAGCATTCGCACGCTCCGCAACAAGCTGCACGAGTACGACTCTTCGGGCCCGGACTCAGCCGCCCCGGAAACTCCCAGCATTTACAACGAGATCTGACATTCCTTGCCTAGTGGCGGGTGCTTCTGGCGGTAAGATTTTCCTTCTTGCGGCTTTTTGAGGGCAGAAATGCCCGTTTTGGGCCCTTTTTTTCCCTGGCATTGATGCTGCTTTACGGCATCGGGAAAAGAGTCGCATGATAGACGCCCTGTTCAATCAGCCAGATTACCTGGCAGCGAAAAAGCAACTCGACGCGATTTCGCTGCGGGAGCAGGCCATTGCCAGCAACATTGGCAACCTGGAGACCCCCGGCTATAAGCGGCTGGACGTAGCGCCGACGTTTGGAGCCGAGCTGGAGCGAGCCTGCGCGGCGGGCAGCGCCGGACAAATAGCGGCCCTAAAGCCGGCCTTGGAGGTAGATCCGAACGCGGTCGCCCGCAGTCCGGACGGCAACACGGTGGATCTGGAGCAGGAATTGCTCGCAATGAACCAGAATTCCCTTGCCCACGCCTTGGAAACACAATTCGTCAGTGACTCACTCTACCGGCTGCGTATGGCAATTACCGGGCAGCCCTGACGCCTATGATTAATATTCTTACTGGCATCCGAAGCACGGCCGCCGCGCTAGACGCCGAGCGGACGCGGTTGGACGTCATCTCCCAGAACATCGCCAACGCGAACACGACTCACGGCCCAAACGGGGCGCCGTACCGGAGGCAGGTGGTGGTTTTTGAAAATGCGCTCCAACAGGCCATAAACGGCCAGAGCGTGCCCAGTTTGCGCGTGGCCGCCATCCAAAAGGACCCCTCGCCGCTGCAGAAGGTTTATGATCCTGGCAACCCGGACGCGAACGCGGATGGGATGGTTGCATTGCCCAATGTCGATATTCAGGAGGAAATGGCCGACTTAATCTCCGCGTCGCGCGCGTTTGAGGCCAACCTTGCGGTGGTCCGGAATGCCCACAGCCTGGCCGAGCAAACCCTGGCGATTGATAAACACTAAGGACCAGAGTCGTATCGCGCATGTCTCCGATCTCCGTCATCCCACCGACGATTCCCGCCTACGGCCAGACACCCGATATTGTGCCTTCGTCGCCGATCGGTTCTCCCTCGCAGGCAGAAGC
>JBJKSV010000714.1:0-3978 GCA_046703605.1 Limisphaerales bacterium | reverse complement strand
AACCGGCCCCAGGATTGGTCGGCCCAGATGCCGCCCAAAACGGTCCCCACGAAGCTGAACAGCGTCGCAAAGCAGACGATACCATAAACCATCTTCGAGAGGGCCTTGCCGATCTCCATCTGCCCCTCGGTCGGTGCTCCGGCCTTCGACCCCGTATTCGCCGTCCTTCGCGACGCTCCCTGTCCCGCCCCCGCCTTCGCCGGTTCCAGTTTCTGGGTGAGCAACGGTGTAAACAGGCCGAGAAAGATGTAGATGATAGCCAATAAACCGGCAGCAAAGGTCGAGGCGTAGCCCAGCGTAATGACCACGACGTGCGTCGCCAGCCAGAAATTGGTGTCGAGCACGGCTCGGAGCATCTCCATGGTGTCGCCCCCCAAGGCGAGGTTATGCGCAATGAGCAAGGTGATAAAGCCGACGAGCGAGGCCACAATCGTACCGATGCCAACCCGGTAAATTCGTTCCAGAATAATCCCCAGCACCATGGCGCCCCACCCGATAAAGATGGCGGAAGAATAAAGGTTGGTCACAGGCGGGCGGCCCTCCAGCGCCATGCGAAAGATCAGGCCAAACGTGTGGACCAACCCGGCCAGGATGACCAGGTAAAAGGCCGAAACACGAAACGACTCCGAGAGCTCCGGCGCCAGCGTGTAAAGCAGGAGCGCCGTCCCCGCCAGGATAAAAGCGAAAATGTAGATGATCGTCGCGTGAAGGAACGCGTTCACGCTGTTGTAGAAGTACTCGGCGCGGCCCTTGAAAAGCGCCTTCGAAAAGTCCGGCTTCAGCCAGTCGCGGTACTTTGCCACGGCCGTGTTGAACGCCTGCGCGTCCTTTTGGTGATAGGCCGTGGCGATTTGCGCCAGGTATTTCACCGCGGGATTCAGGCCGCCGCCTTGGAAAGCATCGAGGATGCTCGCACCCATGTTCTGCCATTGGTTCCCTTTTGCCTTCGGATAAGGGGGCACGATGAGCGCGTAGCCATATTGGTTCATCAGCCGGAATTGATTGACGGGCTGCGCGATACGCTGAAGGGCCTGCCGGTCAAAGGCCTTGCCCGAAGCGCTGGCCTGGGCCGCCACCTGAGCGGCGGGCAGGTCTTTCTGAAACTCCTGAATTTCCGCCGAGAGGTCATCCGCGCCTTCAGGTTGGAGAGTGACCTTCAGCCGCTGATAAATCATGAGAGCGTTCGCCAATTTGGCCGCCTGCCTCTGAAACGCGGTTTGGTCCTGGGCCTTGACCTCGTCGGCCTTCTTGCCTTGCTCCGCTATCTCGGAAAGGACCGGGCTGAGGTCGTTGTAAGTGTAATAACGCAGGCCGGATTTATCGATGCCCTTGTCTTGCAGCTTGAGGTCTTCCAGCAGGTCGGGGTTGTGGATGAGAAAAATGGGACGCGTATCGGCCACATCGGGCCGGGTCATCACTTCCAGCAACCACGGCGTAGCCTTAAGCGTCTTGGGATGGTGCCAGAACTTCCACGAGGGAACCTGCTCGATGGGCACACTCCCGGTGCTGCGGATTTGCAGCAGGGCATTTCGGGCCATCGTGTCGTAGGGTTGGATGCGCCCGTCCAGCAGCACGGGTAGCCGGCCAAACTCCTGGATATGGTACTCCCCTTCTTTCTTGGGCAACATGACTGCGACGATCTCGCTGCCAAAAAGGGCGACAAAGAGCCAGGGTAGAACTTTCAGGGGCCATCTCATGCTAATCTCCGTTTCAGGGCGGCGCCGCTCGCCTGCGGAACCGGGCGGCGGCTGCGTTTGAGGGTGAAGCCAAAGAGCTGGATCGAAAACTGAATGACCAGGCCGATCCCTACCAGGACGCAGGCGAAATAGGGGGTAAGCCAACTCGGATTGTGAACCACCTGAAACACGCTGCCATGGTCGTCAGGGTCGTAGCTGGCCTGGAAATTCGTCTGGCCCGCATACCGCAACGGATGGTTCATATAGATGAGCACCTGCCGCTTCTCGCCTGTGTCCGGACGTTCCAGCAACACCCGGCTGGAAAAATTCTTGGGGATGTCAGTGCCGGGATAGACGTCGTGATGGAACTTCAGCAGTTGGATGGTGAAGGGCACGTAAAAGCGCCTGGGCCGCATCTCCAGCTCATAGGAGTGCTTGTTGTAGCTGAAAAACTGGGGCTGCGGCGTAAACTCGGAGTTCTTCGAGGTGCCGAGCCACTCCGACACCAGCCAGGAACCGAGCGACCCCTGCGGTGTATGGATGCCAATCACCGCGCTGGGAACGTCCCGCTCATCCGTCACGGTCACATGAGGCAATTGCCGGACGCTGAGCTGCGGCCCAACGCCCTTCGTAGCGGCGGGCGGGTCGCCGGCAATGGGCGCGCGATTCGAGATCTGCGAGTTAGGAAAAAACTTTTCGACCTTAACCGTAAATGGCAGATAACGGTTATGAATGGTTCCACCCCGCGCCAAGACCGTTTGGGGAATGGCAACCACCGTGTTTTGCGAGGGATCCGTCTTATCGATGATGGCCAACTCGCTCTGGCGCTGGCTCTCCGAGTAGTTCTTGGCCTCGCCGATGCGCAGGTGGAGCATGCTCTCGTGGGAGAGGATATCCGTCAGAAGCTGGCCCACCAGCAGCAGAATTAGCCCGAAATGAACCAGCCATATTCCCACCTTCTTGCCGCTGAACTTGAATCGTTTGTAGTGCGAGGCCACCAGGTTGATCAGCAGCACCCCTCCAATCAGATAGCCCCCCGGCATCACTGGTATCTTCCAGGAAGCCCCCTTAGGCCCCCAAAGCACAAAAAAGCTCCGGAAAAACTCCGCCTGGACCTTGAATAGGCCCAAATCCACCTGGGCCATCGTCCCGGCAAAGACCAGCACCAGTCCCAGCGCCAAACAAACCACCGTTAGCCTCAGCGACGTGAAAAACGCGATGAGCCGATCCAGCACTCGATCAAAGACCATTGGGATATGTCGCTGTCTTAACGAACGTCGTGAAAGCGGGCTTTTCCTTTTCCACGAGTTGTTCGTTGCCCATCAGCTTGTAGAACCATGTTTCATTTGCGCGGGAGACGATCACTGCCACCATCTGTGCCTTTTGGCCAGTCTTGGGGTCCGTCCCCGTCATCTCAACCTCAACGCCCTTGCTGCCGCCAGCATCAATGCTGCTCACCAATTTATTGACCTCATCCGCCGAGACTGGTTGCAAGCCAAGCTGTCCACGCCATCGGTTCACATTGGGAACCAGGCCGCCTCCATTGCCTCCGGACATGCCAACGTTGACCTCCCCTCCGGATGCGCCCTCCGGGCCTAATTGATACTTCGCCACCAGGAACGGACCCGACGCCACTTCGTGCCAATCCGATGGCACCTCCCATTTCGGCTTGGGCTGACTGGAGTTGGCCGGAGCATTGGCGAGCATGTTCATGTCCGCTCCGCTGATGTCCGGGTGGCCGGGAGGCAGGCCCGAGGCCGAAGCGGCGCCAAACCTCAGAGACTGGAGAAAGCTGACAAATGCTGGCTTCTGCCCCGCCACCAGGGCGTCATCCCCGATCATCTTGAAGAACCAGTCGATCCCGTCGCGCTGCATGATGGCCGCCAGTATGCGAGTCTTGGCGCCTTTGGAATCGGTCCCCGCCATGTCATAGACCTCAGCCTGCTGGCCGGCTATCTTCACCGGTTGGCCCGCCTTTGACAAGTCGGTCTCCTCTATTGGCGCGAGGTTGACCTGGCCGCGCCACCGATTCACGTTCTCCAGATCCGTTCCCGCCATGCCGGGGAACGGAAACACCCCCACATCCGCAACCTTGCCGTCCTGGCCTTTGACCTTGAACGACGCCGCCCGCATCTGGCTTGGAGCCACCTCTTCCCAACCTTGGGGTAGTTGATACTGGAGCGAAGGACGAGTGCCCGAGGCCGGTGCCTGTCCCGGGGCCATCATTGAGGCCTGAGTTGAGGACTGAGGTTGGGACGCGGTTCCCTGAGCCTCCTCCTTGCCGACGCGATACACCTTCACA
>JBJKSV010000713.1:0-6285 GCA_046703605.1 Limisphaerales bacterium | reverse complement strand
GCTGGCCGTGATGTCGCGGGCCGATGAACGCGGCGCGACCAGCGTAACCAGTGCTCAACCCATCCCCCCGGCAACGTTTGTTGTGGGCGGCGTCACCGTCGAGGCCTCACAAGGCACACACTATTTGCACGGGCAGATCAACGGAACCGGTTCCTATAGTTATGGCGCCACCGATGGCGGCACTCCGCTTCTAATAGGGAGCCGAAATGCCTTGGACGACTTCTTCAAAGGAGATCTGGCCGAGATCCTTCTCTACAACCGTGCCCTGAAGGGAGACGACCTGCAGTCCCTTAACACCTATCTTGCTGGGAAATATGGCATCCCGACGTTCCGGCTGTTTACCCAACCGCCGGAGCTGACAGTCACCCATATCGGCCCGAACACAGTGCAAATCTCCTGGCCATCCAGCCTATCGGGTTTCATCCTCATGAGCAGCCCCGACCTCAGCACCGGCCCCTGGACGCCCGTGACCTCACCCCCCACGAACAACCAGGTTACGATCACGGCCACAAATGCCGCGACGTTCTTCCGGTTGCAGTCCCAATGAGCGGGTGTAAGCTTCTGCTGGCAGCTTGAGCTGTTCCCGAGGCATGCATGAACACGAGATTTGAACCGATTCGAAACCGGGCGGCAGCGGCGGGCCAGCCCGGCCATTCTCGCGCCGGTTGGCTGGGAAGGGCTGGTTTTACGCTCATCGAGTTGCTGGTGGTCATCGCCATCATCGCCATTCTGGCCGCGATGCTCCTTCCCTCTCTAGCCAAGGCCAAAGCCAGCGCCATCCGGACGCAATGCGCCAGCAACCTCAAGCAATGGGGCGCGGCCCTCACCATGTACGCAGGGGATAACAACGATTTCTTCCCGGACAACTCCGGGGGCATGGATCTGAGCTGGATGTCGCCACTCTTTACGACGAACTTTTATCCCTTTTACCTCTATCCCAATCACAAAGGCACCCCGCAGCACCAGCGCAGCCTCAATGACGTGCTCTACTGTCCCACCGATGTGTGGCATCGCATCGCCGAAACCGACGTTTCTCCAAGCGACCCCCAGCTCATCGGTTATTTCTATCTCCCAGGCCGCGCAAACACCTCGCTCGACCAGTGGCCCTACAATTCCGCGGGCCTGGCTCAATGGTGTTTCAAAAAGAAATTCGGCGGTCCACTCCGCAACGCGCCGATCATGAGCGATCGGCTCCAAGCCGTTGGGAATTGGAGCATTACCGCCAACAAAGGCGCCGTGACGTGGGTCACGACCTGGACCGACGGACGGGAGTACCAGACCGCCAGCCATCGCGGCGTAGGCGGCGTCCCAACCGGCGGAAACTTCCTCTTCGAAGATACTCATGTCGATTGGCATAAGTTCAACGTTGCTGATCCCCGCCACAGCGTTGATGTCGGCTCGATGAGCGGTTCCTGGGTCTTGTTCTATAAACTGCCCAATATCAACACCAACCTTTGAGGCGGTCGTCACGTTCCGGGCACCAGCGAGCGCCACGCCCGAGGCCGCCAGCAGCACAGAACCGAATGGGACAGAATGCGCCTCACCTGCTTGCGGCTTACCTTAACGCGCCGCGTCGCGTCGAGCACATTCGCGCCGCGCAAAAGCCGGAGTGTTTCCAGGCCGATGAGGATCGGCCAGGCGCAGGCCAGGCGAACGCGGAATTGCGTCCACGGAAGGCCATTGGTGTAGGCCCACCCGGCGTGCAGGTAGGTCTCGGCGCGGTCCAGAAACCCGTTGTACACTGGCCGCAGCCGGGGCCCATTGGAAGCCTCCAGGAGGCTTTCCGGAGACAGAGAACAGACCTCCAGCGCCGCGCGGGGCAAGTAGCAGCGCCCGTTGCGCAGGTCCACCGGAAGGTCGCGCAGAATATTTACCAGTTGCAGGCCCTTCCCGAACTTGACCCCGTTTGAGAGCAGGAGTGGTTCATTCACCGGCGCCCTGGGAAACAAACGGCGTCGGCAGATCCGGGTCCAAAATTCTCCAACACACCCGGCCACGCGAAAGGTGTAATCCTCAAGCTCCTCGTCCGTGCGAAGGGCAACGATGCGTTTGGCCGAGGCGCCGGCGAAACGGAGCAGGTCCAGTTCCTGCCCGCTGCAGATCGTTTCAATCACACGGCGGACCAGCAGTAAATCCTCCGCCTCAAGCGATTCGAGCAGTGTCACGCTCGCCTCGGAACGTTGCAGCAGCGCCCTTTCACTGGCCGAGGCCTGGCATCGAGCCAACCGAGAAAAATCCAGAGGCCCGGCGGCCGAGCCGAGGATTCGCTCCCTCAAGAGCCGCAGCGCCTGCACCCGGTCCTCCAGCGACACAAGCTCCGTGTCGGCGATGGTGTCGGTCGTGCGGGCCAGGAGATACGCCAAACCGATCTCCCGGCGAATAGCCGAGGGCAGCACGCGCAGCGTGAGATAAAACGAGCGCGACACATCCTTGAGCAAGTCCATGGGGCTTGGCCCAACACTCGTACTGGAGTTCTTGAATGTCAAAGCACGTTGCTATTCACGCCAGCAGTTCTCTCCATCGTGTCAGTTGCGCCCGGACTCCTTCGGGGGAAGGCGCGCCGGTCAAATTGCGCTGCGAGAGGGCTCGTTTGACATCGAACACCTCCAGTGCATCCGGGCCGAAGCACTTGTCCACGACCCGCAGTTCAGACAGAGAAAGCTGGTCCAGGGGCTTTCCCAGACGCTCGGCTTGGACCACCAACGCCCCCACGAGATGATGCGCCTTCCGAAAAGGGATACCCTTGCGGACGAGATAGTCGGCCAGATCGGTCGCCAACAGGCCGGGGTCCCCGGCTGCCGCCAGGCACTTCTCGGGATTGGCTTGGGTGTGTTGCACCATGGCCGCGGCCAGCCGCGACGCCGCCCGGACGCTATCCACAGAATCGAACAACCGCTCCTTGTCTTCCTGCAGGTCGCGGTTGTAGGTCATGGGCAGTCCCTTGAGCAGCGTGAGCACCGCCATCAGGTTGCCGACAACGCGGCCACTCTTTCCCCGCACCAATTCGGCCACGTCCGGATTGCGTTTCTGGGGCATTAAGGACGAACCGGTGGTGTAAGAGTCCGCAATGCGGATGAATCCAAACTCGCTCCCCGCCCACAGGACAAGGTCCTCCGCCAGGCGAGAGAGATGCACCATCAGCAGCGCGGAAATGGCGCAGAATTCCACCGCAAAATCACGGTCGCTGACCGCATCCATTGAGTTCTGGGTGACCTGCGGTTCGCCCTGAGCGTTCACGAAGCCAAGGAGCCGGGCTACCATCTCGCGATCCAGGGGAAGGGTCGAACCGGCCAGGGCGCCGCTGCCCAGCGGACAGACGTTGAGCCGCCCCAGGCTCTGCTGGAGCCGCTGGCGGTCTCGTTCGAGCATCTCGACATACGCCAGCAGGTGATGCGCCAGATACACGGGTTGGGCGCGTTGCAGATGCGTGTAGCCGGGAATAACGACGTCCACGTTTTTGTCGCCGAATTCCACCAAGGCGAGCTGCAAATGGCTGATTTCCTTCAGCAATTCCACCGTTTGATCTCGCAGCCACAGGCGCATATCTAATGCGACCTGGTCGTTGCGCGAGCGTCCGGTGTGCAGTTTGGCGCCGGCCGGCACGCGGCGGGTCAACTCCGCCTCGATATTCATGTGGACATCCTCAAGCTCAGGTTTCCACCGGAATTTCCCGGCCTCTATCTCTTTGGCAATTTCGTCCAGGCCGGCAAGAATGGCGCTGAGCTCCGGGCTGGTGAGCAGTCCCACCTTCTCGAGCATGGTGGCGTGGGCCTTTGACCCCAGGATATCATGCCGCCATAGCCGCCAGTCGAACTGGACCGACGCCGTGAACTGGGCGGCGTCGACCGCCGGCTCCGCGGCAAAACGCCCGCTGCGAGAGACAGGAGAGGTGTGTTTCATGCGCTTCTATGGGGCAAAATGTGCGCCCAAAGGGAGGGAAAGTCACTGTGAAAAAAAGGATTGTCGGGCCGCGCGGTCTATGGAATGCTAATCAGGGGTAAGCGATGAGCGAATTCAAATTTGCTTGTTCCATCTGCGGTCAGCACATCACCACCGATTCGAGCGCGAGTGGCAGGCAGATTCAATGCCCGACCTGCTATCAGAAGATTGTCGTCCCGCAGGCTCCGGCATCCACGGATACGAAACTCCTATTGTCGGCCCCGCCGGCCAATCCGCGCCGCCCAGACATGCCGCCAACGCGCCGGCGCTCACGACCCCGCAGAAAACTGTCAGCTTGGAAGTTGCTGGCGGTGCTGGGCGCCTGGCTGCTGTTGTTCTGCGCGGGAGCGGCCGTTGTCCTTCATTACCGGAGTCAAATCCTGAGAACCGCCCCTGCGACGGAATCCCAAAACGCGCTGCCGGACAGATAAGTGGTCACCGTCCTCCTCAATACCGGCACCGAACTGATGCTGGGCAGGGTGCTCAACACCCACCAGCAATGGCTCTGCCGTCACTTGGCTGACCTGGGTTACACCGTCAGCCGGCAACTTGCCGTGCCCGATACCGCGCAGGAGATCGTCCAAGCCATCCGCCAGGCCCTGGGTGAGGCGGATCTCATCCTCACCACCGGGGGCCTGGGCCCCACTTCAGATGATGTCACCCGGGATCTCATCGCCGAAACCCTCGGCAGGAAACTGAGTGAAGATCCAGCCATTCTGGCCGATCTCCAGGCCTTCTTCGCCGCTCGCCGCCGCCACATGCCAAACCGTGTCCGCCTCCAGGCGCAAGTCCCGGAGGGCGCCTTGGTCTTGCCCAATCGCCATGGCACCGCGCCGGGGTTGGCAATGGAAATCAACCCCAACCCGGCAAGGCCCGGCCAGCCTCCGACCTGGATTATCATGCTCCCCGGCCCGCCACGCGAGTTGAGGCCGATGTTCCTGGAGAGCGTCATTCCCTTCCTTCGGCGTGTCCTGCCGCCGCCGGAAACCTTCATCTGCCGAACCCTCAGCAGCATGGGATTGGGCGAGTCGTGGGTCGAAGAGCGGCTCTGCTCGGCACTGGAAAGCCCCTTGCCAGAGGGCCTGGAATTGGGGTATTGCGCCCGCCCTGGCCAAGTGGATGTACGTCTGGTCTGCCGCGGAACCAACGCCGAGGCCACCGTCCGAGCCGCCGAAGAGGTGGTTCGCGCCGAACTGGGCGAGCATATCTACAGCGACAGCGAACAGGAACTGGAAGAAGTTGTCCTGCACCTGCTGGCCGCCCGCGGCCAGACGCTGGCGCTGGCCGAATCCTGCACAGGCGGTTTGTTGGCGCATCGGTTGACCAATGTGCCGGGCGCCTCGGCCATTTTGCTCGCCGGCATTGTCTCCTACAGCAACGAGGCAAAGCGGCAATTCCTCGGCGTCGCCCCCGAAACGCTGGCGCAGTACGGCGCCGTCAGCGAACCGGTTGCTCGAGCAATGGCCGAGGGCGCCCGCGGCCGGACCGGGGCGGACTACGCGCTGGCAATTACCGGCATCGCGGGGCCGGGCGGCGGCACGCCTGAGAAACCGGTGGGAACGGTGTTCATCGGCCTGGCAGGGCCCTTCCAGACCGTGGTGATTCGAAACCTCAACACATGGGACCGGGAGACCTTCAAACAAGTCACCACGGATCAGGCCCTGGACCTGTTGAGGCTCAGGCTAATTGCCGGCGATCGACCTAAAAGAGTCGCTGATTAGCCCGCGTTGTCCCCAATCGCCTCAACCGGGCAGCCTTCTTTAGCCTCTTTGCAGCGTCCCTCTTCGTCAGGGTTCTCGGGTTGCTTGAAGACGTAAGAATAGCCGCCGTCTTCGTTACGCTTGAAATTGTCAGGCGCCGTTTCGCGGCACAGGTCGCAGTCGATGCACTGGTTATCAACGTAAAACTTGCCATCTATGTTTTCCGGGTATTTGTTTGCTGCGTCAGCCATAAATATATTACCTAAAGTTCGTCGTCTAATATGAGGATAACTCCCGGCCCTTGGCAAGCGCATTTGCGAATTTGCAGCCCTGATGTGCCTGCACCCGCTCTCACCGGGGCCGAGCCGATTTTGGGATTTCCGGAGCGCGCCCGCCAGCGGCGTTCCGCGCGCGCCAATCGAGTTGCTGCGACTCATTGCGCCTCATGCGTTTTTGGGGTGATTACCCCATGGTGGTCTGGAGCGGTTATGTTAAAACGCTTCCTGTCTGACATGAAATGACTCGACAGGGGGCGAGTCTTCGGCCTTGCGGACAAAGAGCGGCCTGGATCCAGGCCGCTCTTTTTTTGCCAGGCGAATGTGCCAGGTGGGACACACAATCCTCCTAATGATGCGATGTCCCACGT
>JBJKSV010000712.1:0-2739 GCA_046703605.1 Limisphaerales bacterium | reverse complement strand
CCCCACATATCCGCGGCGAGTCTTTGCACCTCGGTGTCGCACTCCGGGTAATCCTCCAGGCTGGGGGAGGCTTTCGGCGGCGGGCCCACGAGCGTCAGGCCGTCAGCCACGAACCTGTGCAATTGGCGCAGGAGAGGCGGAGTCATGTTGCGGTCGGAAGGCGGCAGAATCAGGACATGGTAGCGCATCCCGCTCTTGAGGACGAGTTGATGGTCTTGGACGGAGGCCTGATGCATCAGCACGTCGGCGTCGATGGCATCGTAGTCGTAGCCTGAGGGCAGGGCGGGGTTGCCCTCGCGCATTTCCACCGGGACGCTTTGGCCTGTGAAATAGGCCGCGTCCGCCACGGCTCGTCCCTGCTGGAGCATGTATTGACAGTGGGTGATGTAATCAATCCAGGGTTTGCCGTCTTTCCACCAGGTCTCGGTGCGTTCGAAGTGGAACCCCCATTGGCCCATGGTCATGCCAGGGTAGCGGTTGGTCCAGGGTTGCATGGCGTAACGGTGAAAGATGTAGCGGTTCAGGCCCTGGCAATACATCAAATCGCCCAGGGTCTTGAGCATGTAGGGATACTCCTGCCAGCGGCCTGTGTGTGGCCCCGGCGAGGCGGTAAAGGATTCGGCGCCGACGAAGGTTTTGCCGTAGGTGTGCGCGATGGAGGCCGCGAGCTTGATGGAAGGATGGCCATGGCTGCCACTCCAGAATTCGCCCATCACCACGTCGGCCGGGGCGCCGCATTGCATGGATTCGAACGGGCCGGTGTACGGCTCGACGGCGTTCAACAGACCGTGCTCTCGGCAGAGTTCGGCGAAATGGCCATAGTAATTCTGGGCGAACAAATCGGCTATGGTGCGGCGCACGTCCCACAGAAAGCGCTCGGAAACCTCGGGGTTTTCGACCACGCGGCCGGTGAAGGTCGGCAGATACTTCAAAGGGTCGTAGCCGCGCAGTTGCTCAAACTCCGCACGGAAATTCTTCGTCCAGTTCTGGCCGCCGACCTCGTAACTGTCAATGAGAGAGCAATCCAGTGCTTTGCCGGCGAGCGGGCCGATGTCGTCGAGGACTTTCTGCATGAAGCCCGCCCAATGCAAGTCGAGGGCGGTTTTGCTTAATTTATCGCATTCCAGGCCCTCGCCTTCCTTCGGAGCGGGATGATTGTCCACACCGGTCGGCGTATAGCCGATGCGCAGGATGGTCCAATGACCGGAGGGCACGTCCCAATCCAGGGTTCCATCCGGCCGCAATCGGCTGGTCAGGTCCACCACCGCGTCGAGGGGAATCACCGATCCCGGCGCGGCATTGGTGGTCGCCGGTGAGGACATCACAAAGTCTCCATTGCTGCCGTCCTTGGCCTGCACGTTGCGGATTCTGTCCCGGCCGCTATCCAGCGTGGGGAAGGCCAGCACGGCGATATCACGATAAAAATCCAACTTCGTGGGAGGCTGGGGCAGTGGCTCGCTCAGGTCTTTCGGGCCAACGACACGCACTTCGCTGGTCGTAACGCGTTGCATGGCATGTTCGGGGGTATTCCACGGCCCGCCGCTGCTCGACCACCCGGCGCAGTTTTCGACGCAGAGTTTCAAGCCAAGCCGGTTGGCTTCCTCCACGGCATACTTGAAGTCCTCCCGCCACTCAGGACTCATGAAGGGGACCGGCCCGCGCGGAATACCGCAATCCACATTGACGATGGTTGCCCCGCCCAGGCCAATCTTCTTCATCGCTTCGAGATCGTCCTTAAGGCCGACTTTGGTGATGTTGCCGTTCATCCAGTGCCACCACGTCTGCGGGCGGGCGGAATTGGGCGGGGAGCGGAAACCATCTTCCAGGGAATCCGCCCGCGCTGGATTGCTGACGCAGGCAATGGCCAGCAGAAAAGTGATCGGGAGCAGGCGGCCGAGCTTTGTGAGTCTCGAGACACAACGGAAAAGGTCGATTGAGTTCATAATCGGATATTCAAAATCAATATTGCAGAAGGCGCCGGCAAATGTGGAGCGAAAAATTCAAATTCTATACCCTCGAGCTTCTGAAAGCTTCAGATTCTGCTTGCCTAAGTGGAGGCGTCAATTCACATTGCGCTATACGCGACAATTTTGGACGCTCAAGGCGTGAAAATGATAATAAGGCAACGATGAACTTCAGCAAAGCTCTCAAGGTTATTCCCTGCATTGGGGCGGCACTCGTCACAATTACGACAAGCCTCCCTACAGCGGCACGTGCGAACATTTATGCCACTGACATCCGGCTCAACGGCGATACAAATGATTTGCCGGTCGCCAGCGGCGGCCAGGTCGCGATCAGTTACATTCTCAATGAACCCGCCACCCAGGGCGCCACGATTGACATCCTCTCGGGCACAAAGGTCGTGCGCTCGATGAGCCTGACCAACGGCGAACCGGGCGCCCTTCGCGGAACCAACACGGTAACCTGGGACCTGCGGGATAACGCCTCGAATGCTGTCCCGACCGGAAGCTATTCGGTCAGGATAACAGCGGCGACCAGCGGCTACACCAATTGGACGCAGATCACGAGCGATGGAGACGTCGGCAACTATGTTTGGGAAGGCAGCGGCATTGGGGTGGACCGGGACCCGAACAGCCCTTATTACGGGCGGGTGTACGTGGCCAACTCGTATCAGGGACACGCCGGCCTGCCGGGTGACAATGTGGGGATATTGCGGGTTAACGCTGACGGCAGTCCCGCCGAAGAAGGAGAGTGGACGACCGGGGGCTACAATTGGGC
>JBJKSV010000711.1:0-6195 GCA_046703605.1 Limisphaerales bacterium | reverse complement strand
AGTCGTGGGGCGTTGTTTGCATTCGGAAGCAGAAACCAGAGTTCTGCCGTAAACGATTTCAACGTCGCCCGCGGTTTTGCCGAAAAAATCAGAAACATTCGGGGAATAGACTCTTATTTCTGCTTGCTCGGATAAGAGTTGCATAAATGCTCCCCACACGGCGACCAATCGAGCTCCGCCATCGGTCTCCTTTAGGAACCGACTCACAAACCGAGCGACATGTCCAAGATTGACATTTGAGATTACCTCGGCCGTCTTCAATTTAGCCGCTCGCTTTTTAGCAAGATGCAAAATGTGAACAAGCCCGGCATAGACTTCCTCCGGTTCACTCTTCTGCGCCAGTTCTAAAGCCTCGTGCAAAGCGCGTGATATGACCTTGTTTCTGATTTGCTGGTTGTTGCCGTCGTGCTCGGGGTGCCGAGCGGGCTTGTTCAGGAACGGCTCGTTGGACAGTCCAAACAGATTTCCCTTGGACTTTTCAAAGCCTACAACCACGTCATGGCACAGGCTCCGTGCATCGTAGGCTCCGACAAGTTTGCTGCCAGCTTGAAGCGCACGGGCATGAATCTGCGGATTTTGGCACTTGGCGAGGTAGCCGGTTACCAGTATGTATTTGAAGGTGATGTCCGTTGCTGAGGGCTTGGGGGAAAATCTGGGGAAACTGATCCAGGTTTTAGCACGGTCGACCAGGGAGATCAATTTTGTCCCTGAGATTGGTTGATCAATTCGAAGGCCGCTTTTGGACCCCCACGGGCTTGCCCGTGGGGGTTTTTGCTCTCCATCTTGAATGTGTGAAAAACGAGACTGGAGAGACTTGGTGCCAGAAACACCTGGCAGATCAACAGCTATTCCAACTTCTGGAGAAAGTCGATGACGATTTCGCCGAGGAAGCCCACCAACAGGGCTGCCTGTTCTGCGGCGGAAAGCTGCATCGAGCCGATTATGACCGCAAGCCCCGTGGCGGACCGCAATGGGACTGGCGTCACAGCTTCTGTTGCGCCAAAGAGGGCTGTCGGCGACGCCGGACGCCACCGTCCGTGCGTTTCCTGGGAAGGAAGGTTTATGCGGGCTTCGTCGTCGTGCTGCTCTCGACCATGCTTCACGGCCTGAACGCCGAGCGGATCCGGCGCATCCGGGAACTACTCAACACCGACGATCGGCTCGACCGCCGCACCTTGGAACGTTGGCGCCAATGGTGGCTGGACACCTTTGTCCGTTGCTCTTTCTGGAAGGAGGCACGTGCTCGGTTGATGCCCCCGGTATGCGAAAGGACGCTGCCAAACTCGTTGTGTGCCCGTTTCAAGATCGATGAGCGTGAGCGCCTGGTGGCGCTTTTGAAATTCCTGGCCCCCATCACCACGCCCACCGCCTGGAAAGAGCTGGTTATGTGAGGGTCGCTACGGTCCCGCACGGGATGCCGGTATGCCAGTCACCGGCGGGGTGATAGAACGCAGACATCGCCAAGACGGCGACCGAAAAACGATGAAAAACGCGATGTCTCAACCAACAGAACCTGTTCGTCCTCACGAGCGGTGGGCCCGCTTTCGCTTCAGTGTGGTCGGCCCTTTGCTGGCTGCTCCTCCCGAGCAGGGCCAGCTTCAAGAACAACTCCAGAGCCTGGCGGCCAAAAAATGGCGCCATCCCATCAGTGGGCAATGGGTGCACTTTGGCTTCTCCACCATTGAAGGCTGGTACTACACCGCCCGCAATGAAAAGCGGGATCCGGTCCAGGCCTTGCGCCGCCAGATCCGCTCTGATCAGGGCCAGCACCCGGCGGTCAGTCTCAAGCTGCGGGAGCTGCTTCTGACCCAACACCGCCAGCACCCCAGCTGGAGTTACCAACTCCATGCCGATAACCTAGCGGTGTTGGTGGAGAAAGATCCTGCCTTGGGACCCACTCCTTCCTACGCCTCGGTCTTGCGCTACATGAAAGACCATGGCCTGATCAAACGCCCGCGTCGTGGTCCGGTTCACAGCCTGGGCGCCCAAGCCGCGGAGCATCGGCTGGAGAGCCGCGAAGTCCGCAGTTACGAAAGCCAGTATGTCAACGCCCTCTGGCACCTGGATTTCCATCACGGGTCAGTCCGTGTCCTGCTCGACAAGGGACAATGGGTCTATCCACTGCTCTTGGGGATCCTGGATGATTATTCCCGCCTCTGCTGCCATGCCCAATGGTATCTCACCGAAGCGGCTGAGGAACTCTATCACGGGCTCTGCCAAGGGTTCCAAAAGCGCGCCTTGCCCCGGGCCCTCATGACCGACAATGGCTCGGCCATGCTCGCCCACGAGACCACCGAGGGCTTGGCCCGCCTGAGCATCGTCCATGAAACCACTCTCTGTTTTTCACCGTACCAAAATGGGAAGGGCGAGCATTTTTGGACTCAGATCGAAGGCCGGCTTTTGCCGATGCTCGAAGGGGTCGCCGATCTGACTCTGGCTCAACTGAACGAAGCCACCCTCGCCTGGGTGGAAATGGAATACAACCGGGCCGAGCACTCCGAACTGGGAACCACTCCCCGCAACCGGTATCTCCACCACCGCGACGTGGGGCGGCCTTGTCCGGAGAGCGCCGCCCTGAAACTGGCCTTCACCGCCGAAATCAAGCGCACCCAACGCCGCTCCGATGGCACCATCAGCTTGGGGGGCATTCGTTTTGAGGTGCCCTCCCGCTACGGTCATTTCCAGCAGGTCCATGTGCGGGTAGCTTCCTGGGATCTGAGCCACGTGCATCTGGCTGATCCGAACAGCGGCACGATCCTCTGCCGCCTCTTTCCACTGGATAAACATAAAAATGCTCAAGGCCATCGGGCTCCCCGGAACGGCCCATTGGAAACACCCGCCACGCCGCTCCCGCCGCCTTCGGGCATGGCGCCGCTGTTGCAGAAACTCATCCAGCAATACGCCATCACCGGTCTGCCTCCGGCTTATCTGCCCAAGCCCACCTCCCCCCAACAACCCGATACTCATGAATAAAAAACTCCTCTCCCTGCTCAGCTTAAAGTTCAACCCATTCTCCCCCGAAGTGCCCACCTCGGCCCTGTGGCTTTCGCCGGCCGCCGAGAGCTTCTGCTGGCGCATCGAACACCAGATCGGGGAAGGCGGTTTTGCCCTGGTTATCGGCGAGCCGGGCACCGGCAAGAGCGCCGCCCTCCGCATCCTGGCCGAACGGTTGGGCAACTTGCGCGATGTGGTGGTTGGTGTTTTGAGCCGGCCTCAAGCCTCCCTGGCCGATTTCTATCGTGAACTGGGCCACCTGTTCAGCGTCCCTTTGTCCCCCCATAATCGATGGGCCAGCGCTAAAGCGCTTCGGGAAAAGTGGCTCCATCACATCGACAGCTCGCTCTTTCGTCCCGTGCTCTTGATTGACGAGGCCCAAGAAATGAGCCCGTCGGTTTTCTCCGAGTTACGCTTGTTGTCCAGTGCCGATCTGGACTCGCGGTCCATCCTGACCACCGTGCTGGCCGGAGACCGTCGCCTGGCCAACCGGCTGGAAGGAGTGGAACTGTTGCCCATTGCCAGTCGCATCCGCTCGCGCTTGCGAGCCGAACCCTTGGCGGCCCCGCAACTGCTCCAGTGCTTAAACCACCTTCTCAAGATGGCCGGCAATCCCAAACTCCTGAACGCACCGTTGCTCCAAACCCTCTGCGAACATGCCGCCGGCAACTTGCGCCTGCTCATGAATCTGGGCAATGAGCTGCTGGCCGCCGCCCTGCATCAGGAGCGGGATCAAATCGACGAAAAGCTCTTCTTCGAAGTCTTTGCTCTGGATCCCAAACCCAGCCGAAAATCATGAACCCGCTTCCTGTGCAACGGGCCAGTCAACTCTCCACCGCTGGCCCGCAGACCCACTGGTTAGTCGAAGGACTCTGGTCCGATCAAGCCGTCGGCATTCTCGGCGGCGAACCCAAATGCTGCAAAAGCTTCCTGGCCCTCGATGTCGCGGTGAGCGTCGCTTCGGGCGCCGCCTGCCTGCGGCAGTTCCCGGTCCGCCGCACCGGCAAAGTGCTCCTCTTTCCCGCCGAAGACTCGCTAGCCGTCGTGCGCCAACGCCTGGAAGGCATCGCCAGCGCCGCTCAGGTGAGCTTTTCATCCCTGCCCGTCGAAGTCATCACCGCGCCCTCGCTCCGGTTGGATACCGCGGTCGATCGCCAGCGCTTGATTGACACCGTGCAGAACCTCCAACCCATTCTTCTGATCCTGGATCCATTGATTAGGCTTCATCGCCTGGATGAAAACGACGCCTCACAGATCGCGCCGTTGCTTTCTTACCTTCGCCAACTGCAACGCCAGTTTCAGGTGGCTGTGATCCTGGTTCATCACGCTCGCAAAGACTCCAACTCCAGCCGCCCCGGTCAGGCGTTGCGCGGTTCCAGCGAACTGCACGGCTGGGGAGACTCAAACCTCTACCTACGTCGCAAAGGCTCTCAACTAACCTTGTCGACCGAGCATCGCGCGGCTCCCTCCCAGGACCATATCCCGCTCCAACTCACCCAAGCTGGCTCCGCCCTGGCTCTGACCGTGCTCCCAGAGCAATTGGCTTCTGCACCCAAGGCCGAACCGACCCCTGTCGAGCGAGTGCGTGCGGCGTTGGCTCAACTCCAGGAACCGGTCTTCTCTGTCCAGCAGTTGCGCAAACTCTGCGCCATCCGCACCGAAACGCTTTGTGCTGCCCTGGAAGAGTTGACCCAGCAGGGAGAACTCAGTCGCAATGCCAAAGGCTATCAACTCAACCTGGCGTTTCCCGTTTCCCGCCCTATACACCCCCAGGGAAATGGAAACGGGAAATAGCTCCTTTGCTCCAGCGGAGGATAGGCTCTCCAGGGATGGAACCCGAGCGCCGACTGGAGCCTGCAAACGGCAGGTCGGGCGGTCTAACGGCCGCCCGGCTAGCCCCTGCCGTTTCAGTTCCAAAGCGATAAATCCACCTCCCGCCAACCCGTCGGCTATTTCTTTAATCGGGGGGCCACTCTTCCTCTGACTTGGGTTCCCGCACTTCGTGAGCCGCACGCCGGTGGATCTCCTCCTCAGGCACAAACTCGATCCGCATTCCCCAACCCGAATAGGTCGTTAACAGGCGGCCAAACTCCTCCAAGCTCAGCTCGTGGTCGTCTATCCTCACCACGACTATCTTTTCTGCATCGTCCTCGATCAAACAGCGCAAAACGCTGCCTCGAGGAACCCATTGGTCGCTGCGTTTGGAGTATTGGATCTGCGCTGAGTTCAGCGGCACCTCGACGGCCACATGCTTGTGTTCGGACGCTACCTGGGCCTGAGCACGCAAACCGTCGTTGTAGAGTTCCACGATCTCCTCATCACTCATGGCGGACAACTCCGGCCCGATCTTCAAATGTGTGGCGGGTATGCCTTCCTCCTTGTATTCGATCACCGCATACTCGCCCTCCCGGCGGATAGTCACTTCATCCAACCGCACGATATATCGTTGCTCACGCTTCATGAAGCGCCACAACTACGACCCCTCGCGGAGATGTCAATCCATCTTCAGACCACCATTCTCGCCTGACAACACTGCTTCCTCCGCTTCCCCGGATTTGCGTGCAATCCCCTCCCTGGTTTATCGTGACGGCTCTCATGCTCCGAGGATAGTCGAAATCAATTGCGCCATCCTCGCTGGAAGCTTTATTTGATCATCGGTGGCCCATGCCCTTTCTAAAACTGCTTTAGCCTTCCCGTGGTTGACTTCTGCCATTCGGCCAGCCTAGCACCTCGGAAGCCGCTGAGTGAATTGTTTTAATACCTATCGCGTGCGAAATAATTATTGAGGTTTTACTTGCTTCCGAAATGCGGCAAACCTGTGACGACATGAGTGAAGCGGCAATGAACCATCTTTCTGAAGCTGACCCCGTCCTGCGGCTACTTATTCAAAAACTCGGCCACCTCCGCATCCAAGCCAGACGTGTTCAGCCGTTTCAGTCTCTCATACACGCCATCGCCCACCAGCAACTCAGCGGGAAAGCAGCCACCACAATCTTGAAGCGTTTTCAACGGCTATTCGGCGATGGCAGGTTCCCCACTGCCCGCAAAGTCTTAGAAATGGAACCGGAAATGGTTTGTTCCGCAGGGTTCTCAAGAGCCAAAGCCTCCTTCATTCGCGGAATTGCCGAAATGCAGTTAAGAGGTGTCGTCCCCACGTTGGCTCAGTGCAAAGTAATGAGCGACGCTGAAATCGTGGAGCGA
>JBJKSV010000710.1:0-2693 GCA_046703605.1 Limisphaerales bacterium | reverse complement strand
ATTCGGGAGCGTGACCTGCTGCTCCATCATCCCTACGAGAGCTTCGGCACCGTGCTTGGGTTCCTTGAGCAGGCGGCCCGCGACCCGGACGTTCTGGCTATCAAACAGACTCTCTACCGAACTGGGGGCGACCCGCGCGTCATCGGCGCGCTGGAGAGCGCTGCGCGCAATGGCAAGCAGGTCACCGCGGTGGTGGAGTTGCGCGCCCGTTTCGACGAGGCGAACAATATCCTTTGGGCCCGCCAACTCGAGGAGTCCGGCGTCCATGTGGTGTATGGGCTGGTGGGCTACAAGATTCATGCCAAGGCCTGCCTGGTCGTCCGGCGTGAGGGGCATCAGATTCGACGCTACGCCCACCTGTCTTCGGGCAACTACAATCCCACCACCGCCCGCCTCTACACCGATATTGGCCTGTTCACCTGCCGGCCCGACTTCGGTGAAGACATCACCAATCTGTTCAATCTCCTGACCGGCATCTGCCAATTTCAGGAGATGCGCCAGTTGTTGGTGGCGCCTTTTAAATTGCACGACGGCCTTCTCCAGCTCATCGCGCGCGAGGCCGAAAATGCCCGGCGTGGGCTTCCTGCCCGCATCATTGCCAAGATCAACTCCCTGGCGGAGCGCGAAGTCATTCAAGCCCTCTACAAGGCATCTCAAGCCGGCGTCCGCATCGACCTTATCGTCCGCGGGATATGTTGTCTGCGTCCGGGCGTTGAAGGGCTGAGCGAAAACATCACGGTCCGAAGCATTGTGGACCGCTTCCTCGAACACAGCCGCATTTACTACTTCGAAAACGCCTGCCAGCCCCGGGTCTTTGTCAGCAGCGCCGATTGGCTGCCGCGTAATTTCTTTGGCCGCATCGAGGTGGCCTTTCCGATCGAGGACGGTGTCCTGCGGGAGCGGCTCATCAGCGAGCTGCTCGCCGTGCCTCTGGCTGATAACGTCAAGACGCGTCTCTTGCAACCGGACGGTTCCTACCATCGTGCGGCACCCGGCCCGGGCGAGACCGCCCACCGGAGCCAGTTTGAGTTCATTGGCCTGGCGCAAGCGGAGACCGCACCGAGAGCTGCCGATGGAAAGCCGCGGCAACCTCAAATGCGATTGGCGCCCTCGCCGTTCGCTCAAAAAGACCTGGAGGCGAGATGAATAAACAGGCTCGCATGCCAGCTTACAAGTCCAACGGGCATGGCCCGCCTCCGCAAACTTCGGCCGGGTGCCCATTGCCCGAGGAGTCGGTGGGCGATCTGATCTCCGGCCTGGGCGCGCAATGCCGGCGCTACCGGAAACAGCTCCGGGCGTGCCAGAAAAAGTTTTCCGAGAAAGCCATCCACCAATCTCGGGTGGAGACGCGCCGGCTGGTCTCGTCCATCGAACTTTTGGCGCTCCTGCTTCCCAAGGGAGAGGTCCGCAAAGCCGAGCGTATCCTGAAGGAGCACCTGGACACGTTCGACGACCTGCGCGACACGCAAGTGCAATTGGGCACTATTGAGAAACTCCAGCGCGCTTTCCCCGCTACCCGCCAGTTCGCGGCTTACCTGCAAAAGCGCGAGGAACGCTTCGCCAGGCAAACCGCCCGGGCTATCAAGCGAGTCAAGACCCGACGGTTGGAAAAGATGATCAGCGGATTCGCCGAACGTGCCGGCAAGCAGTGCAAGCACCTCTCGACGGCCAAGGCCAATACGAAGGTCCTGGAATCGGTGACCCGCGCCTTCCGCCGCGCCAAGGACCTGCGCGGTCTTATCGATCCCAAGGACACCCGCACGATCCATTGTACGCGGGTTGCCTTTAAAAAATTCCGGTATATGGTCGAAGGGCTGCGCAAACACCTGCCCGCCATCGACAAACCGCGGCTCAAGGCTATGCACGCCTACCAAACCATCATGGGCGGCATCCAGGACGCCGAAGTGCTGCTGCGCACCTTCGACAAGTTCTCCTGCAAGAAAGCAAGCGAGCCGGCGCCCGTGCGCGCCCTTCATGATGAGCTGGTTCGCCGCCGCGAATCGCTCATCCGCCGCTACCTGGGTGCTGCTGACCAATTGCTCGAGTTCTGGCCTCTGTTGGGAACGGCCGGCGCCTCCGCCGCAAAGAGCGCGACGCAGACCCGAACTCACCGCGGACGCCGTACTCCCCCTGGAAACCAAGCACCCAAACGCTGAACCGCCATGAATCTTTACATCTTTCGACATGGCCTTGCCGAAGACCGCGGAACATCTCGTTGTTCCCAAGATGCCGACCGGCCCCTTTTGCCCAAGGGCAAGCGCAAGCTGTGGCGCATTGCCACCGCAATGGAGAACCTGGACCTCTCCTTTGACCTGATTCTGTCCAGTCCCTACCTGCGCGCGCGCCAGACTGCGGAGATTGTCGCCGAGGCCCTGGAGTCGCCCAAGAGGCTCAAGCTATGCGATGCTCTCGCCCCGGATGGCAGCCTGAAGAACCTGGTCGGTTTCCTGCGCCGCTTCCGCCCATCGCCCAAGGCAGTGATGCTGGTCGGGCACGAGCCGTACCTGAGCGGATTGATTTCGCTGCTCGTTTCGGGCGGGAGCGATTTCCGTGTCACATTGAAAAAGGGAGGCCTGTGCAAGCTGGCGATTGAGTCGCTCCGGCCCGGGCGCTGCGCATCGCTGGAATGGCTGCTCACGCCCAAGCAAATGAGTTTGATCGCCGCAATCTGACCTGAACCATCATGCCAACGA
>JBJKSV010000709.1:0-3454 GCA_046703605.1 Limisphaerales bacterium | reverse complement strand
CCTCATCGGCGCCGAGGCCGTCGGCGGCAGTGTATTTGGTCCGCTGCCCGTTCTTGAGCCGTGTCAAGCCCCGAACGGTACCCACCCACATGGCCCCATCGCGAGTGCCGCACAACGCGCGGACTTTCGTTTCATTCCACTGGCCTGGAAGCCGGTGTGGGGTCACCTTTCCGTCCTGGATAGAAGCCAGACCGCTCAGCGTGCCTACCCAGAGGGCGCCTTGCTGATCCTGGGCAATGGCGCGCACCTGGCATCGGGGAAGTTGCTTCAGGCTGAAATTGGCGAACTCACCGTTTTGGAAGCGGCTGAGGCCCTTGTCGGTGCCGATCCAGATGGCGCCATCGCGAGCCTGGAAAACCGCCCATGTGTTTTCGCCGAGCAATCCAACTCGAGACGTGAAAGTGCGCACCCTGCGCGACGTCCAGCATTGGAGGCCGCTAAAATCCGTGCCCACCCAAAGATTGCCCTGGTGGTCGGAGTAGGCGCATAAAGCATAACTGTGTTCGCCGACGTGAGGCATGGGGATGAACTCAAATCGCCCGTGGGCAAACCTGTAAAGCCCATTGTCCTCGGCCGGCATCCAGGGATTGCCCGCCCGATCACCGGTCAGGAACCAGGAGCGTTGATCGACATGAATATCAGGCTTGGTAAAGTCCGGTTTCCTGAGCCATTGGCCATTCCTGCGGCAGGCCAGCCAGGCGCCATAAGTAATCATGCCTATGTGACGAGGTTCCGAGGCCAACAGTAACCAGAGTTCACCGGACCGGCCCCGCCAGAGGCCAGCCACTGGCCTCCGCGAGACATCGCTGGCCTGTAGCGCCGGCGCGAAATGCCCCGTCTTGGGATTCAGGCGCAAGAGACCGGTGCTCCCGCCAACCCAAAGTCCGCCAGTGTCGCCTTCCTCAGCCGCGAGAATTGAGGGCGGCGGTGTTCGTGAGTCTGGACGGAACCGTCTAACGTGGCCATCCCGGATCCGGCACACGTAGGCCGCACACCAGCCCCAGAGGCCTCCAAAGCGGCTGGCGAGCAGGTGCAAGCCACCCCCAAGCTTGTCGGGCAGGCGGAGCGGTGTGAACCCGTTCCGGGTCCGGCGTAGGAGACTGGCTTGGGTGCTTACCCAGAGCACGCCTTTGCCGTCCTCCGCTAGGCCCACGCAATCGTCACTGAGCATTGCGGGGGTATTGAGGTGGTTAAAAACAACGAAGTGCTCGCCATCGAAGCGAGCCAAGCCACGCGGAGTGGCCGCCCACAGATAGCCATCATGCGTCTGAAGGATGGCCTTTACGCGTTCATCGGGCAGGCCGTCCTCAACGGCCCACGCTTTCTGATGGAAGCCTTGAGCCGGTTCGGCGCGCAACGGAATGCACTGCAGGCTGGCACCCGCGATGCAAAGCGCAACACAAGCTGCGAACCGGCCAACGGCCACAAGGTTCGAGGGTTCCGACATCTCTCAGACCAATTGATTATGATGAAGTTCAGTTTTGTTCAAGCTCCTTCGATTCCTTGCCATCGTCGGAGTTCGATCATAGACCGAATCCACGGTGGCCCTAAGACCCTTTGCGTCACCCCTCGCCGCGCCTTTGTTCGCTACGGCGCTGTCTTTTCCCCCATCCACCGCGCGGCATTGCCGAGGATTCTCAGCACGTTCGGGCTGAAAAAGACCGGAAATGTCTCGTGGCCGGGACGGAAATAGAAGACCTTGCCCTTGCCCACCGACCACAGCATTCCACTCCGAAACCGCTGTCCGCCCTGGTGCGTCTCCGAAAAGATGACGGCGTCCGGCTTCGGCACGTGGAACGGCTCCATATAGAGCTCCGTGTGCGAAAGCTCGAAGTGCTTGGGAATGCCGCGCGCGATGGGGTGGCCCGGCAGGAGGGTTGTTATCTCACTGGGCTTGCCGTCTTCGCGCCAGCCGGTGATCTCACAAATAGGGAGAAACACCCGCGCGAGCCGGCTGCCGTCCGGGGCTCTGGACATTTTTATGCGCGGAGTAATCGGGTCGGTAGGCAGTGGGTCTTTGTAGGCCTTGGGCGGGATGAATTCCGTTCTGACTCCCGCGGGAATCTGTCTAGCCGCGTCCTCGCGCGTCCGCTCATTCATGGCATCGATGAAGACCCTTGAAGTCAGGGCGGAATGCAGAACGATCAGCGAAAGCTCGCCGGCTTTGAGCCGTCTCACAATCTCGCGCGCTTTGCTATCCGGAACGGCCCTGTTCTTCACGTGCGACCACCAGATGAGCACGTCGCAGTCCCGGAGCATCTGGCTGGAGAGGCCGTCCTTCGGGTCGTTCAGGCCCACCGACTTCACCGAAAGGCCGGGCAGCGTCTCGAGGTAGCCGGCGATCTGGCCCCCGATGAAATTCGTGTACAACTGCCTTTCCCCCGCGTTGCGCTCATCCCACACCACGACGCGAACCGGCGCGGCGCGGAGCACGGCCGCCGTACAGAGCAAGAGGAGCCAGATGAACCTGTTCATAGCCGCCAGTTTACCTGCCCAAGCGCAAAAGTCCAAGCCAACGGCTGCTCTTGCCTGCGATTCAAATGCCGCGCGGCCGAGGAAAAAACCCGGCCTCCCCTGAAACTGCAACCCTCGGAAACCCGCGGGGGGTTCCCCCCTATCTCCCGCCCCATGGCCCATGGCTAAAAATCCTCCTTTTCTTTTGGGGTTGAACGCATAAAGTTTGTGCATCCATGAACGATATTGACATTGAGAGCCTGAAGGGTATCGCCAACCAGTTGCGGATTCACTCGATCGCGGCGACGACGGCGGCAGGCAGCGGCCATCCCACCTCCTGCTGTTCGGCGGCGGACGTGGTGGCGGCCCTGTTTTTCGGACACATGCGCTACGATCCGAAGAATCCCCATTACTATAACAATGACCGCTTTATTCTTTCCAAGGGCCACGCAGCGCCTCTGCTCTATGCCGCCTGGGCGGAAACCGGGCTTTTTCCCGCGGAGGAACTGCTCAAGCTGCGCCAATTTGGCTCGGACCTCGAGGGCCATCCCACGCCACGGTTGCCGTTTGCCGACGTGGCCACCGGCTCGCTCGGCCAGGGCCTGAGCGTTGGGGTGGGCATGGCGCTGTGCGCCCGGCTTGACGAGCTGGATTACCGGACCTACGTGCTTCTGGGCGACGGAGAGTGCGCGGAGGGTTCTGTATGGGAGGCGGCTGCTTTGGCCGGCGCCAAGCAACTCAATTCGCTCACGGCCATCGTGGACGTCAACCGGCTCGGCCAAAGCGAGGCAACTTTGCTGGGGCACGACCTGGATGCCTACCGGAAGCGGTTCGAGGCCTTTGGCTGGCGCACCGAGGAGATCGACGGCCACGATTTCGAGGAAATTCTGGAGGTCCTGGCCGCCGTCGGGCTTGGGGACCAACCTCTGGTCGTCCTGGCGAAGACCCTCAAGGGCGCGGGCGTGTCTTTCCTTCAGGATAAGGAGGGCTGGCATGGCAA
>JBJKSV010000708.1:0-3233 GCA_046703605.1 Limisphaerales bacterium | reverse complement strand
GGCAGCCTGGACCACGTCGTGCCCCGCTCGCGCGGTGGCAAGGACGCTTGGGAGAACCTGGTCTGGTCGGCCAAGGACGTGAACCAGCGCAAGGCTGACCGCCTGCCTCATGAAGCAGGCCTCAAGCTCCTGTCCGTTCCGCGTGCTCCGAAAGAGTCGCCGGTTTCGGCACTCATTCGCAATGCGCACGGCATTACCGATTGGAAGTTGTTCGTGGAAGGCTGAAAACGAGTTGGGCCGCCAGAAATGGCGGCCCAACCATCGGCCAGCAAATGCTGCTCGCCCAAGCAACCATATCTTGCCAAACTTTATCACGGATGTCGCATCAACCGGACAATATTTCTGCTGGCACTCAGGTGGTCGCTCTGGTCGAGATTCGTGGACCGAACAACTCACTGGTTCATCCGCGCGGAGCGGTCGGGGTGGTCACCCGCACGCCTACAGGTGAGGAAAAGCACTTCCTGGTGCGTTTCCCGGACGGGTTTGAGAAATCACTCAGCAGGGAACAGCTTGAGGTGCTCAAACATTTCAAGGACCTCCTGCAAGGCCAGCGCTCAAATCAAAGCCCCTTCGACCTGGAAGAATTCATCATATACCGCTGTATAATGGGTTCGCAGGCCTACGGTTTGGAAACCGAGGCATCCGACATCGACCGGCGCGGGATCTATCTTGCGCCTGCCGACCTGCAATGGTCCCTATACGGCGCCCCCGAGCAATTCGAGGACAATGCAGCCCAAGCCTGCTACTGGGAGTTGCAGAAGTTCCTCATCATGGCTCTTCGGGCAAACCCGAACATCCTGGAATGTCTCTATTCCCCGATGGTGGAGAAAACGACACCGCTAGCTGAAGAACTGCTGAAGATCCGTCAGGGATTCCTGTCGCAGATGATCTTCCAGACTTTCAACGGCTACGCTCTCAGTCAGTTCAAGAAGATTGCGCAGGACCTGCGGAATCAGGGAGAGGTCCGGTGGAAGCACGCCATGCATCTGTTGCGACTTCTGATTACAGGCGCGGCGACCCTGCGGGAATGCCGTGTACCGGTGCGCGTGGAGGCGCATCGCGAGCGATTGCTCGCCGCTAAGAACGGCGCACTCTCCTGGAATGATGTCAATGCCTGGCGCCAGGAGTTGCACCGTGATTTTGAAAGGGCCTTGTCAGAGACACGCCTTCCGGAGCGCCCTGATTACGAGGCGGCAAATCGTTTTCTGCTTCGGGCCCGGCGAGACAGGGCGCGTGAGTTATGAACCTGGACTCTCGATTACAATCCATCGTTGCTGCACAGCCTTACCCGCTGCTGTTCGCGACGCTCAGTGGCGCGCACCTCTACGGCTTCCCCTCGCCAGATTCGGACTTTGATTTGCGCGGGGCCCACCTGTTGCCTCTCGATCGCGTGCTGGGGTTGGACGTTCGGGACGAGACGGTGCAGGACTCGCGGGTCATCCACGATCTGGAAATGGACATTGTCAGCCATGACGTGCGTAAATTCTTCAGCCTGCTGCTCAAGAAGAACGGCTACGTTCTTGAGCAGCTCTTCTCCCCCTTGGTGGTGCATACGACACCGGAACACGAAGAGCTGAAGGAAATCGCCCGGCACGGCGCCAACCGGGGTGTCCTTACCAAACACCACGCGCATCACTATTTTGGCTTCGCCGAAACCGAGTGGAAGCTTTTCCTGAAGGAGTCGCCGCGGAGGGTTAAGCCGCTGCTTTACGTTTACCGGGTTCTCCTGACCGGTATTCACCTGATGCGCACCGGGCAGGTCGAGGCGAACCTCCTCAAGTTGAACGAGGCCGAACGCCTTAAATTCATCCCTGACCTGGTGGCCAGAAAGGTTGCCGGGCCGGAGCAATCGGTCCTCAACGAGGCGGATGTCGCCTTTCATGAGGAGCAGTACCAGAGGCTTCGGGCAGAGCTGCAATCAGCCCACGAGGCAAGTGCTCTACCGGAGTTGCCCGGTGAGGAAACTCGGCGAGCTTTGAATAGCCTGTTGACCAGGGTCAGGATGAAGGGACTGGCCAGCCAGCCATAGCAGTTACATCGGTTTTATGAACACCAAAGATTTCATCCGTCTGGGCGTGCCGCTGGGGGAAGCCACCCGGCGGGCAACGGACTTTGTTAGCAAATTCATCCTCGCAGGCGGGGACAAGACCCGGCTGGAGGAGGAAGTAAACGCCTTCCTGCGCGAGAAGGGCGTACATGAGTGGCCTGGCGCGTAAATCGTAAATCCAGAGGGTCCTTTCATGATTATTATCGACGGCTCACAAGGCGAAGGCGGCGGCCAGATTCTGCGCCGCTCCTTGGCGCTCTCTCTGGTCACCGGCCAACCTTTCCGAATGGAGAGGATTCGGGCCAAACGCCAGAAGCCCGGTTTGCTGAAACAACACCTCGCCGCCGTGGAGGCGGCCAAGACGGTGGGTTGTGCTGAAGTGACGGGGGCTGCGCTTGGTTCCCAGACTCTGGAGTTCAAGCCGGGACCCGTTACGCCCGGCAACTACCGTTTTGCTGTGGGCACAGCCGGCAGTGCCACTCTCGTGCTGCAAACAGTTCTGCCGGCGCTGCTCACCGCGTCGGGTCCAAGCACTCTGACTTTGGAGGGCGGCACGCACAACCCGCTAGCGCCTCCATTCGATTTCCTGGCCATGGCTTTTATCCCGCTGATCCATCGTATGGGGCCGTCGGTCGAATTGGAGTTGAAGCGTACCGGTTTCTACCCGGTGGGTGGCGGCAAATTCCACGCTCGAGTGCAGCCTGCTGCAAAGCTGTCCCGGCTGGATTTGCTGGAGCGCGGCTCGATTCGGAATCGGCACGCCAAGGTGATTCTCGCAAAGCTCCCTGAGCATGTCGCCGAAAGGGAGTTGGCCGTTTTACGCGAGGAACTGAAATGGAAGTCGGAGGAGTGTGGCGTTGAAACCGTTCAGCATCCTGTCGGTCCGGGGAATGCCGTTGTGCTGGCAGTCGTGGCCGAGCATGTAGCCGGCATTTTCACAGGTTTCGGCGAGCGGGGCCGTCCCGCCGAGGAAGTCGCCCGCGCGGCCGTCCAATCTGCGCAGGCCTGGCTTGAGGCTGGGGTGCCGGTGGACGAGCACTTGGCCGACCAACTCCTGGTTCCTTTCGAACCACCAAACCCTCGCTGCACACGACCACGAACGCCGAAGTCATTCAAAGGTTCGTGTCCGTTCCTATTCATAGGGAGCAGGAATCCGGCGTTGTTTGGCGGTTCAAAGTAGAAAGCA
>JBJKSV010000707.1:0-7003 GCA_046703605.1 Limisphaerales bacterium | reverse complement strand
CTAAAATCTTGCGGTGGCCGTAGCGGGGGCCGTGGGGCCGTCGAACATCCTGGCGAGGCTGGGCGGGGGGGATAGCCTCGAGCGAGCGGCATCGGTGATCAGCAAGGGGTTGACGGTGGAGGGGGCGCCTGGCTCTGCCGTAATTTACGTGAAATTCAAGGCTCTGGACCCGAGCATTGTCCAGCCGGTCCTTTCACAAATCATCTCAAACTATCTCACAACACAGGCCGAGATTCACCAGACCGCGGGGACCGGGGATGATGCGCTGATGAGGCAGACGGATGAGCTGCGGCGCGAAGTGGAGAAGACGGATCAAGCCATCCTGAAAGCCAAGAAGCAGTTTGCGGTGCTGTCCTTGGACGATTCAAGGCGTACCTACAGTGATCGGCTGGCGAGGCTGCAAGAGGATTTGAACAGCGCGGAGGCTGATCTGGCCTCCCGAAAGGAGGGGTTGGTGGAGATGACCAACCTGCTGACTGCCACGGTGACAGGAACCAATGCGCAACCGACGGTTCCCGATGACAAGGCGCGCCAATACGGGCAGGTGGTGGCGCTTCTCCAGGCGCTGGACACGAAAGAGCAGCAACTGAGCCTTCAGTTCCAGCCAGGAAGCACTCCGATACAGCAAATCGAGTCGCAGATTAAATCCGCCCAGACCACGAAGCAGAAGCTGGAGAGCGAGTATCCACAGCTTTTGGGCATGGGTGTGGTTGCCTCCGGCACTGGAAACAAGCCGGCACTGACATGGACGGACGTAGTGAACCAGATGCTCCAGGTGAAACAGATTCAGGCGCGCATTGCCGCTCTGAATAGCCAAATGAGCGATCTGCAAAGACAGATTGATGAGTTCGGGCAGGCGGAGACAACGATCCAGGACCTTCAGAGCAAGCGGGACCTGCGGGAGAAGTATTTGCAGAGTTTCTCGGCAAACCTGTTTAACTCCCGCATCAACGAGCAGATCAATGCGGGGCGCATCTCGAACATCAGTGTTATTCAAACGCCGACACCGCCGGCCCTCGTCCCCACGAAGGTCCTGAAGATGGTAGCGATGGTGCTGGGCGGAACCTTCGGTGGGGCTCTGGCCCTGGCCTTTGTGGTCGAGTTTTATTTCGACCGTTCTTTCAAGAGACCCGCCGAGATGGAAACACAACTCAATGTGCCGATGTTCATCTCGATTCCGCGCACGAAGCTGAAGCAGAAACGGAGGGGCGCCTTGCCGCCGAGCGAGATTGGGCTGCTGGCCGAACAATCCGCCGGAGAAGGCAGCAAGGCTCTGGTTCGGGCGAATGCCAAGAAGAAAAAATGGCTGGCCCCGTGGGAAGGCGCCCACTCGTTAGGGGCCCATTTTGATGCTTTGCGAGACCGGGTGATCGACTTCTTTGAGACGCGAGATCTGACGCACAAACCGAAACTGGTTGCGGTAACCAGTTGCGGGGAGGGGTCGGGTGTCACGACGATTGCAAGCTCGCTGGCGGCGTCGCTTTCCAAGACAGGAGACGGCAACGTGCTGCTGGTCGATATGAACAACGGACAATCGCTCCCCTCGGCCTTTTTCCGCAATGGCCAGATCGCGAACCGTCTCGACGACGCGCTGGAGGGGGAGAAGAGAAATGGCGGGCAGGTCGAACAACGCTTGTATGTCGCCTCGGAAAAGCCGGCCAATGGCGAGGGGCAAATGTTGCACAAGCGGATCTCTACGCTGATGCCAAAGCTTCGAGCCAGCGACTATGACTACATCATTTTCGATATGCCGCCCGTCAGCCAGGTGAGTCCCACCACCCGTCTGACCCGGTTTATGGACCTGACGATGGTGGTTGTCGAGGCGGAGAAGACGGATCGAGATCTTGTCAAACGGGCGACGAATCTCCTTTGCGAAGCCAAAGACAATGTGGCGGTTGTTTTGAATAAGACCCACCGCTACGTACCGCGCGGCCTCCAGCAGGAGTTTTAGCCAGGGAGTCATGGGCCTTGCGGGGCGTGAATGGGGTAATATTTGTCTCGCAAGCTTGCCCCTTGAGTTTCGGAGAGCCACCGTTCGAGCGAGTCTGGGAGGTCGGGCGTTTCGGGTCGAGTGTTGAGGTTTCCGCGGGGTTCGGGACAGGGTTTGGGGTGCGCGCGTGCTGAGAAATCATCTGTATTATTTGGCCAAGCCGTTTCTCTCGACAAGGGTGCGGGTTGGAGTTCGCCGGGCTGTCGCGGCCCGGCAAAGGAAGGCGGCACGCGGCGTGTGGCCGATCCTGCCCGGATCCAATCGCCCGCCCGGCGCGTGGAAGGGGTGGCCGGGCGGCAAGCAATTCGCGGTGGTTCTGACTCATGATGTTGAGGGCAGCGGCGGAGTTGAAAAATGCCGGCAGCTCGTCGAGATCGAGCGTGAGCTTGGCTTCCGGTCGTGGTTTGGCTTTATTCCGGAGGGCGAGTATGCGGCGCCTGTGGAGTTGATGAACGATTTGCGGGCAGAGGGCTTTGAAGTGGGCGTGCATGACCTTTACCATGACGGCTGGCTCTACCGCACTCGAAGCCGCTTCGAGACACGCGCCGCGAGGATCAACGATTACCTGCATGCCTGGGGCGCCACCGGGTTCCGGTCTGGTTTTATGCTGCGGCGCCTCGACTGGCTTCATGCCCTGGACATCCGCTACGATGCCTCCACATTTGACACTGATCCTTTTGAACCAGAACCCGACGGGGTTGGAACGATTTTTCCCTTCCTCGTACGACCGTCGGCGAGAGGCTGTGGTGTTCCATCGAACGGGTGCGGCGGGTATGTCGAGTTGCCATACACGTTGCCGCAGGATTCGACCTTGTTCCGCGTGTTCCGGGAGACTTCCCCGGAGATATGGTTGCGGAAAGTGGATTGGATAGCTGAAAACGGGGGCATGGTGCTGGTGGATACTCATCCGGATTACATGGCGATGGGGAGCAAGGAGGGAGGGGGCGCATATCCGGTCCAGTTCTACGAGAGGCTTCTCGAGTATATGCGGATCGAGTATGCAGGAGCGTTCTGGCAGGCCCTGCCGGGGGAGGTGGCGGATTACTCACGGCTTCAATACGCCATCGAGCCGCAAGGGCCTTGCGCGGGTCTGAAACACCGCATCCTGTCCTGATAGTTGCCCGGCAGAATCCAACGGAGGGTAAACCGAATGATCTACAAGCCGAAGGTTTGGGTGGACCTTGACAACACCCCGCATGTCCCTTTCTTCGAGCCGATCATCGAGGAATTGCGGCGCTGCGGCTTCCCGCTTCTCATCACCGCGCGCGACGCCTTCCAGGTATGCGCGCTGGCGGACAAGAAGGGGATCCACTACACGCGGGTTGGGCGGCACTACGGAAAGAGCCGGCTGCGCAAGGTGACGGGGCTGGTGTTCCGGTCCTTGCAGTTGTCGAGGATCGTGCTCCGTGAAAAACCGGCGCTGGGCGTATCCCATGGGGCGCGCTCCCAGATCCTGCTGTGCAACGCGCTTCGGATTCCGACGCTTATGTTGATGGATTACGAGTTTGCTCGGTTTCCGTTCGGTCTGCGGCCCACCTGGATTATGGTGCCGGAGGCAATCCCTGGAGAGTCGTTGCTCCTCAACAACGGGCATGTGCTCAGGTTCTCGGGCCTCAAGGAGGATGTCTATGCCTGGAAACTGCGGCCAGACCTGAAGGAACTTGACGGACTGAATTTGGCAAAGGCGACTGTAGTGGCGACCGTGCGCCCGGCGGCCACGGAGGCGCACTACCATAATGTGAACAGTGAGATTCTGTTCGAGGCCTTCATGAGGCGGGCGTGCTCGACGCCGGGCATGAAGGTGATTTTGCTTCCCAGGAATCAGCAACAGGCTAGAGCGCTTGAATCGAGGTGGCCGCAGTGGTTTAAGGAGGGCAAGGTGGTAATCCCTCCGGCGGCTATGGACGGGCTCAACCTGATATGGCATTCGGACCTGGTGGTCAGCGGAGGGGGGACGATGAACCGGGAGGCGGCGGTTTTGGGCGTGCCGGTTTACAGCATCTTCCGCGGCAAGATTGGAGCGGTGGATCAATACCTGGAGAAGACCGGACGCCTGGTGCTGGTGGAGTCGGCGCGGGAGGTTGAAGAGAAGATCCACTTTGTGAGGCGCCAGCGGAAGGCGGTATCGGAAGTGACTTCCCGGAAGGTGCTGGAGCAGGTCGTGGCCGCCATCGAGCGACTTGCTCAAGGGATGGTGCGGAACTGAAAGATGCAGATCCACGTTTTCCTGCTGTTTGCTCTGCTGCTGTGCGACGTCCTGGTTCGGGCGCTCACTGGGAGTCTGCATGTATTGCCGAAGATTTTCAACGTCATCGACATCCCCATCGCCGGCGCGCTCTTCCTGGTTTACCTCTCACGGCGCGGTAGTGTGAGGCCACCGTGGTGGCAGCCCAGAATCACACGCTGCATCTTCGGGTTCTGCGCCGTGCTGCTGGTGGGAATGCTGTTGAATCCGGACTACATTTTCCCCGAGGCGGTGGCCAGCCAATGGATTATGTTGCTGGAACCGCTGTTGGTGTTCATTGCCATTGTAAACCTGCCCTTAACTGAAGAGCACGTTGATACTTATTCCCGGCTGTACAACCGATTGCTGATTTTTGAAGTGGTCGTGGGGGTGCTTCAGGTGCCTCGGCGCATTGCCGCCGGCGACACCGAGCTTGTGTGTGGGACCTTCAGGGGCAACGCGGAGCAGTACGCAGCCATCTTGCTGATTGCCATGTTCTACCTGATTGCCTCGGCAGTGCTCTATCCGAAAAAGAAGAAGAAGTACATGGCGGCCATCATTCTGATCCTTGTGCTGGACGTGGCCATTGATAACAAGGCCTCGTGGCTCGGCGTTGCCATCGCTATTGGAGTTATGGTATGGCGGCTGGATCTGGTGCGCATCCCGCTATTGAGGATTTTCGGGCCGATTCTGTTCATCGGCGGCATCGGCGTGTTTATCGCGCTCGTGGCCAGCCACACCTCGGATACTTCGGGCAAATTCACCAAGATCGTGGATGCGCTCCGGACAGGCAAGTTTCATAGCCTTGGCAAGGTCAAGGCCTACTATGACATTGCGCGGTCCGATATGGACAATCCATACATGATCCTGGTAGGCGCCGGCCCCTCCAATTTTTACTCGCGCGCCTCACGCCAATTCTACTTGTCGCCCTCGAGGCTCGGCTACATGTACAGCAACCCCGACATGCTTCAAGACGCAAGCTCCTCAGATGAGCCGGCGGAAGTGAGGACCAAGGCGGGAAAGGCCTCGAACTCGCTGGGGGGAGCGATGTCCATCACTACGATGATGCCCTACTACTACAAGTTTTACGGGAGCAAGCAGCTTATCTACGCGGTCGGGACCATTCAGGTGGATTCCCCATTCTCCCCTTATGCTGGGCTGTTGGGTGAGACTGGTCTCATCGGCACTCTTCTTTACCTCGGCATCTATGGGCGGGTCCTGCGCAAGCTGTGGTCATGGTTGCCCGTTTACCGCGACGACGCAACGGTTTTTCCTATGCTGCTCTCTTCGTGCGGCTTCATGATCTACCTGCTCGTGAACTCGATCTACGGTCCATTCCTGGAGACAACCCGCTATACGACGATCCTTTGGAGTATGGTGGGCCTGGTGACGGTGTACGTCGAGTTGCGGCAACAGAGTGAGCAAACCGAGGCCGAGTTGGCGGAGGAATTGATGGAGGACGAGCCGGGGCCATACCCCGCTCTCAATCCGGCGAGGGGCGCAAGGGCTTTGTGATTCAGGCCCGGATACAGGACGAAGCAGCGGTCTCCGTGCCAATCCGCGACGCCACCTCGGGAATGTCGGAAGGAGCCGATCAAGGAATGCGTCTGGCGAGGCCGTCAGTCCTGATGATTGGCGCCCTCCCGCCGCCGTTCATTGGTCCGGCCGTCGCTATGGATGAGTTATTGAGATCGGACCGCCTGCGGGCGTGTTTTGAAGTCCTGTTTTGCGATATTTCCGATCCTCGAGAAATCGATTCCATCGGGAGATTTGAGACTGGAAACATCCGATAGGCGGTGGTCCACATTGCTCGCTGCCTCCGTTTGCTCCTGGGCCGAAAGCCCGACATCGTCTATCTCTCCATTTCCCAAGGCACCTGGGGTTACTTGAGGGATTTGGGGTTCCTGATTCCCGCCGCGCTGCTCAGACGCAGGATCGTGGTGCATCTGCGCGGGTCGGAATTCGGAGGGTTTTATCGCGGGATGCCATGGCCGCTGAAATGGGTGTCGCGGCTGTTGTTCCAGCGCGTAAGGGTTGGCATCGTGCTCTCCAGCAGCCTGAAAGGGGTGTTTGAGGGGCTGATCCCCGGGGATCGCATTGAAGTGGTGCCAAACGGAATCGACTGCGGGCGCTTTGCGGGTCTCCGGCGCGAGGACTCTTCGAAGGTGACCGGGAAACGGATTCTGTGGCTGTCGAATCTCTTCATTCGAAAGGGGTTTATGCGGTTCTTGGAGAGCCTGCCCGAGGTGGCCGCCTCTTATCCGGAGGCAACGGTGACGCTGGCTGGTGACTGGGAAAGCCCCGAAGTGCGAGAGCAAGCGATGCGGTTTGTTGAGTCACATAACCTCAGTTCGGCGGTCACCTTCGCCGGACGAGTGGATGGCCGGGAGAAGAGGCGGTTGTTCGAGACGCACGATGTTTTTGTGCTGACTCCTATCCAGGCGGAGGGGATGCCCTGGTCGATTCTTGAAGCCATGAGCGCTGGCCTTCCGGTGATCAGCAGCAGGCAAGGGGCTATCCCGGACCTCGTCATCAATGGCAAGACCGGTTTCCTGGCCGAACCCAACGGCCCGGCGATAGCCGCCTGTCTCAAGGCGTTGCTCAATGAGCCTGACTTGTGCCGTTTTCTGGGTGCGGCCGCGCGGGAGCATGTGCGGCGATTTTTTTCTCAAGAGGCTTATTTGGCCGGCCTGATCCGCGCCTTTCAGGCCGCGATACGATGAATCTCAACGCCCTGTTCGCCGGACGCCGGACTGGTCATCTCGCCGTGAGAGTCGAGCCCGCCGACG
>JBJKSV010000706.1:0-4498 GCA_046703605.1 Limisphaerales bacterium | reverse complement strand
GCCCCGGTTGGGGTCGAGGAGGAGGCTGACAACCCGTTGCGGCGGCATGGTGCGCATCTTCTCCAGCCGCTTCATAAGCTTGGCCGCGTAAGCCGGGCCGTTCCTTAACCTGGAGAGCCGGTTGCGCTCTCGGCTCAGGTTGGCGGTGCGGGCGCGGACAAGAATCGGGTCCGGGATGCGGAAGGTCAGCCGCAGGTCCTCGCCCTGCGGCTCGGCGATGGTTAGGCCGCCAGGGTCCGAGTAATTAAGAGCCACCGAGCAGATCATCGGAGGACTAGTCAGGTCAGCCTGGCACTCCGGCGCGTGAAAGCCGGCCAGTTCGAGGTAGTCGAGATAAATCCGCTGCTTGAGCCGCTCCGGGTCAGTCTCGCTCCACGGATCATGCTTCATCAGCACGGCAGGTAGAGTTCGGGCTCCGTAATCCGGATCACCCCAGTAAAGGAATCTGCCGTCGAACGATACGTCCCACAAGTGCTGGCCTCCTTTCAGCCCCGGTCCGTAGCCCCTGGCGTAGGTTGAGGCGACCCTAACGCGGAACTTGCCTCGTTCGAAGTGAACCGTAAAGCGCGCCGGACAGATAAAATCGCTGGACGAATCCTCACCGGAATCGGCCTCGCTCCACTCAATACGGGCCAGATTCACGGCGGCGGCAAGCTTCCGGAGTTGAGCGCGGACCTGGGGCGCAAGTCCAGGCCCGCCGGCTTGTCCAGAGGTCTTCTCGGCTCCGGACGACGCCAGCGCGGTGGCAGGCGCGATGATTCCAGTCAGGATCAGAACTGTTAGGCCAAGCGTCTGCATAGGTTTCTGTTGGTGCGGACCAACCCCGGGGCCGGCGCGATTGGCGCGGACCCGGAGTTGCGAGGCGGAGGCAATTGCCACCGCTTGTACTGTCATACACAACTATAACAGAATGCCGCATCGCGTCAATCTCTTTCTGACGATGACAGACTCCCACCACTCGGGTGCCCGCGTCCGTATCACCGCTCCGGGTGGCTCGGCATGGTTGGCCTGCGCGGGTTTCCGCACCTTCCTTAAAGTGAGTCGAATCATGTCGCCTGGATGGACAAGAACATTTTTGGGGGGAGCCGCCAAACGGGGCGGGAAAATTGCCCTCTCTCCGCCTTCAGCGCAGGTTGGCTGCTCGCCCCCACTTCGCCAGTTTCAACTTCCAAAACCTGCCTTCCCCTTTCCACCTTTTGTTCTTGGATCCGGTGCCGGTTTCACCCGGAGGGGCTGCGCCGCCGCCAGGGCGCGATCTTGAATCGCAACTTGCCTCCACCGCGCGTAGCCGGGCCAGCGCCTGATCTCGGCTGTTGACGGCCAATGATTCGTCACGCTGTAGAAGATGTCGGGATCAGGTTCTTCACGCCCACCGCAAACCGATAGTCCGCAACATGCATATCCGTACGTGGCTCCTGCTCATGCCATCGCTCTCTTGCGTTTCGATTTTGTCTTGCCTGAACGGGCTCATCGCTGCTGAGCCGAGCGACCCCGCCACAGCCTCCAACCAAAGAGGGGCAGCACCAGGACGGCGAGGCACAGCACCTCCACCCAAAGACCGAACGCCCGCGTGTGGGGAGGCGGCGGATGGTTGGCCTTCGCGATTGCAAACGCGGCCTGCAACTGCGGGTTGTTAGTCCCAAGCCACACCCGGTTTGTGTCCTTGTAGGAGATCTGATCTACTTGGTATGCCCTAAAGCGGTAGTCGCGGACGGTGATGTCGCCGCTGATAGGCGGGGTGAACCGGGGCCCGCTCCGCCGGGCAACCTGCGTCACCGTTCCCGTTACCACGACGCAGTCGTAGTCCACTCCTGGTCCCCTGGGGAGATGCTGCTTGAGGTGGATTCTGAACTCGAATGCCGTCGGAATCGTCAGCCCGGCAACGTTGGTTGTAGCGGTCGCCCTGTATTCAGCGGACCAGATGGCGCCGGCGCGGGCCGCCCGCTCCACTTGCTTGCGCCCTTCCGCGATCGCGCGGGCGGTGCGCCATGGGCTCATCAAGTAAGGCGATTTCGCGTACACATCGATCGCCCCGAGGTCCTGTTTCCAGCGCACGAGCCGAGGCAGGCCCCCCGGCATCAGATCGCAACGCGACACGACCACGGCCAGTTGCGCCGGGTCATTAAAGCTCATGGCCGATACCAGCGGCAGGTACGTCCGGTTGGTGCGCAGAAAGGCCGCGGAGCCGTAGGCCAGCCAGGCGTAGCGCGTTGCCGGAAAAGACATGTACGGGTAGGAACTGGGGAAGACGTAACCGCTTGGCAGGTAGAGGTCCGGCGGGCCGCCGTAAGAGGGGATTGTGGCCGCCCTGGAGAACTTGCTGAGCGAAAAGGTGTCGGTGCCTTCGCACCCCACGGTTTCGACGTAGCGATTGCGTCCATGATCGACCGTGATTCTCCATCTCCGGCCACCCACGAGAGCCTCAAAGGGGATCGTGGAGTCAGATTGCACGGACCCATTGGCCTGAAATGTGCGGTCGCGAATCTCTCCTCGCACGACCACGGCAAGGCCATTTCCCGCGAGCGCCTGCCCGCCCCCGGAGGCGCCGCCGCCGACCATCACGGCGCCGATCCCGAGCAACACCGCGGCAGTTCCGCCGACAATCGCCGGCTTTGCGTTCGTCCATGCCATAAGCTTCAATGCTCCTTTCACGAGGGTTAATGTTGAGGCGCTGCTGGCGGCGCCTTTGGTGGCTGCCACGGCAGCAAGCGATTTGGCCAGCGCCGCCGGGGCGGTCTGAATCGAATTGGCCGACACCGCCTCGGCAATCATGCCGGTCGTCGAAGAAATCCCGCGCTTGGCAAAGAAGGCCCTCAGCCTTTCCAGGGCGCGGCTGACCCGTTTCTTGGCGGCGTCTTCGCTGGCGCCCAGGGCCGCCCCGATTTCGCTAAAACTCATCCCTTCAAAGAACCGGAGAACAAGGGCGTCATGGTCCTTTCGCCCCAGCCTCTCCATCGCCGCATCGAGCAATGGCCCGATTTGGTCCCAGACGCCCGGTTCGGCTCCGGATTCATTCGCAACGGATTCCATGCATGCCTCCCTCTCCCTGAGCTGACGGCGCTGTTGAACGCTCCGCGCGTTGGCCGCCGCATAGCGCGGGGTGCCGCAGAGCGAGCCGGGCAGAAAGGTTTTCGGCCCCAGCGAGGCGGCCTTGCGCGCCAGACTGACGAACGACGCCTGGGCGTCTTCCTCGGCCACGTCCGGGTCGCGCACATGGCGCAGGGCGACCGAATAGACCAGGGTGAGGTGGCGCGACACCAGAGTGGCGAACGCCTCCTCGGAATTCCGCTGAGCATATTCGCGCACCAGGGCCAGATCGTCATTCATCATTCTATTGGTATATGTATGCCCGGCGCGAAAAGGTGACAGTTTTTTTCGACAGTCGCGGCGTGCATTCGCAAGAGCCGACCACATCGCAGCCCTGCTGGCCGCTTCAAGCCGACAACGGCCGGCAGCGGACTGGGTGCGCGCCGCCCGGATTATCCTCTCACCTATCCCTCGCGGATCGACACTGCCGGTGTTCTCGGCAAGGGTCTCCACTTCCTGAAGGAGCCAGATCTCATGGCGTGCATCGAAAACGGACGAGCTGCGATCAGGGCAACAAGGCAACGACCAGCTTGACAACCATTGGTCCAATGGCATGTCCCCGGTGCTCAACCGAGCCTTTCCGGGCGCATCCCTGCCGGGCCGGCCCGTTACGGCTGGAGCAGCGAGCCTTTGCGGACAGGATAATTCTCAGGCGCAACCATGAACTTATAGCCGCCCACGTCCGTAAAATAGAAACGGCGGCGGTTCTTATCAAACCAGGCCCGCCATTCGCCGGGGGTGGCGAACCCTTGCTCGGTATAGCGTTGCAGTTCCTTTCGGGCGGCGGCCTTGTGCGCCGGGTCGTCGAGCAGCTTGATCAGCCGTTGGAGCGTTGCCAGCGTCCGATTCGACTTGAGGCCCAACCGCGGCAGATCTTCATCAACGCGGAAGACCTTGTCCCGGTAAACTAACTCGAGGTGGTCCTGGTAGAATTTGGCCAACCCTTCGGCGTCGTCGTTGAATTTCTTCAGCAGGGACGCCGGGAATAGGCTCGTCTTGAACTTCGGCTCCGTAATGCGGTTGATCAGCGACGCCAGGAACACCGCGTAGCTGCGGTCGCTGGACTGAACTCGGACCAGCGGGGCCTGGCCGTCGAACTTGTGGATGTAGCAGACGCAGTTAAGGAAGAACCGCTTTCCGGCCTCGGTCATGTGGGAGGGCGGCGCCGAGAAACCCCACTGAAGGAAATTCCCCTGCCGCCCCACCCCGACGGAGCCGCTGCCCTTGCCGACATTGAAGCCGGGGGTCAGGACTTCGGCGTCCGGGGAATCGTCAAACCCTCCAGGAAAGGCAACCACGCCGCCGTAATCCTTGCCGGTATTCTGGATGCGCCAGACTTTGATCTTGTCCGGCAGGGCCTTGCCGCCTGGATACTGGCGATAGTTGGCCGGGGTCGGCCACATCTCGTACT
>JBJKSV010000705.1:0-7504 GCA_046703605.1 Limisphaerales bacterium | reverse complement strand
TGCTACACCTGACCATCACCATGCCTTCGCCTCCATGGCCGCAATTAAGCATGGCAAACATGTCTATTGCGAAAAGCCCTTGACCCATTCGGTTTGGGAATCCCGGCAAGTCGCCATCGCCGCCCGTGAGGCCAAAGTTGCGACCCAGATGGGCAACCAAGGCCAGGCCTCCGAAGAAACCCGCCGGCTCTGCGAGATGGTCTGGGCGGGGGCTATTGGCAAAGTCCATGAGGTGCATATCTGGACGGACCGTCCATCCAACGGGCTGTTCAATGTCTATTGGCCGCAGGGAGTTGAGCGTCCCAAGGGCACCCCTCCTGTCCCGCAGACTCTCGATTGGGATCTGTGGCTGGGACCGGCGCCCGAACGCCCGTATAATCCCGCCTATCTCCCCTTCGTCTGGCGCGGGTGGTGGGATTTTGGCACCGGCGCCCTGGGCGACATTGGCTGCCACGCGATGGACCCCGCGTTTCGCGCTCTGAAGCTTCACGCGCCCCTTACCGTGCAGGCGGCCTCATCCCGGGTCAACAAGGAGACTTATCCTGTGGCCTCAATGGTCACCTATGAATACGGCGCCCGCTCGGACGAACCCCAGGCCAACGACACCTTTATCCGAGGATTGAGTGGCGCCGCCGCAGGGGGCATCGAGATGCCACCTTGCAGGTTCATGTGGTACGACGGCGGATTGCGTCCGCCCCGGCCCGACGGCTTGCCCGACGGTGAGATGATGGGAGACAACGGACGCCTGCTCGTCGGCGACAAGGGATTCATCCTCGGTGACAAGGTCTTTCCGGAGTCTTGCGCCAAAGACGCTGCCGAGGTTGGACGCACCATCGCCCGCTCTCCAGGCCACCACAAGGAGTGGATTCTGGCCTGCAAAGGCGGCAAGAAACCGGGCTCGAATTTCGATTGGGCCGGCCCCCTGGCGGAGGCTGTTCTGCTTGGAAACATCGCGTTGCGCGTTCAGCTCCGGCAGGACCTCACGCTCTGCAAGCTCCACTGGGACTCCGAAAACCTGAGGTTTACCAACCTGGAGGAGGCGAACCAATTCGTCAACATCCCCTCCCGCCAGGGCTTGAGCTTGTAGCTCCCTCTCCCGTTTACACGCCGGATGGTGCGTTCAAAACTTTCGTTGAAGGCCAAGTCAAAGACCCCGCCACGGGGCTAACGGCGGATCTGGATTCCGTTTTCTCGTGAATTTGGCGAGTTTGGACTGGCGTTTTGGGGGAAAGTGTGTAATTTATGTTGTTACATATACCAAGGGAACGGGAAATTTGAAAGCAAAAGAAATAAGACTCAATTCAGTGAGAAATAAGAATCGTCCGGTCCGCCGCCGGCGTTTCGACGCGCCCGGCGTGTGGGAAGAGGATGGGCGTGTCGATGAGGGGTCGCCGCGCCCTCAGGTCATCGCCCCATCCGACGCCGAGGAAGAGGCCCCCGTCAGCGAAGAACGGCAGCTCCCCCAGGCGCCTTCCGAGGGCGGCGCCTTGGAGCTCTACCTGCGCGAGATTGGGCATGTCAAGCTGCTGACGCCCCAGGACGAAGTCGCGTTGGCCAAGCGCATTCACAAGGGGGACGAACAGGCGAGAGAGCAGATGATTAAGGCCAATTTGCGGTTGGTCGTTAAGATCGCCCGCGATTATGAAGGGCTGGGTCTGCCATTGCTGGACCTCATCAACGAGGGCAACATCGGCCTGATGAAGGGGGTCGAGCGGTTTGACCCGGCAAAAGGGGCCAAGCTTTCGACCTACGCGTCTTGGTGGATCAAGCAGTCCATCAAGCGCGCCCTGGCCAATCAGTCCAAGACGATCCGACTGCCCGTCCACGTGGTGGACAAGGTGGCTCATATTCGTCGGACCGAGGTCAAATTACGCGAGGCATTCGACCGGGAGCCCACCGACGAAGAGGTGGCGGCGGAGTTGGGCCTGGACCCGAAGCGCTTGCGCCAGTACCGCGAGGCCTCGATGGCCCCTGTCTCGCTGGAGGCGCCCCTGGGTAGAGACGAGGAATCCAACCAGGTTTCCGAGGTCGTGCCGGACCTCAACGCGGCGGCGCCATTTGAGCATGTGCTCAAGGAGAGCGATAACGACCTGCTCAAGGAGGTCTTTGCCACGCTTAAACCGCGGGAAAAGACCGTGCTGGCCATGCGCTATGGTCTGGAGGATGAGACGCCCAAGACGCTGGAGGAAATTGGGGGGCTGTTTGGCGTGACGCGCGAACGCATCCGTCAAATCCAAAACGAGGCGCTCAAGAAGCTTCGCGCCAAGGTCAGGAAGAAGGACCGTCCGGCCATCGAGGGGATGATGGCTCTGGCCGAATAGCCGGAGCGCGGGGATCCCACCAGGCAAGGCAAGTTGCCCCACAGGCAAAAAAGGCGAAGGGGTCCGGCTGCGGGCGCGGCTACGGCCCCAGCGGCATTCCTCATTGGGCATTAGACATTGTTCATTGGACAATGCTTCCAGCGCCAATGTCCGTCTCAATGCGAAATGCGCAATGCCTAATGCCCAATGCTCAATGAGGCGGCGGTGTCTTATCCGATCAGCCGGAAGCAGGTCAGGCCCTGCCACCCTGGCGCAGACAGCCATCTGAAGCCCCTCGCTGGTCACAGCCGTTTGGCCAGGCGTCCGGCCAGGCGGTCAAGAGCTGGCGAGCGGTCGAGAGGGGCTAATCGGACCTCGATGAGGCAAAAGCTCTCCGTCCACTTCTCGGCTTCGTGCAAGGCGTTATCAAATTCCTCTTCCGTCTCAACAACGAAGCCGCGTCCGGCCCCAAGGAGTTCGGGCAACCGGCTGTAATGCCAGGCAGCGACATCGTTGTAGGGGCCATCCTGCATGTGGCGTTCGGTGCCGAAACCGGAATTGTTGAGCACGATCACCACAGGATTGAGCTTGTAGCGGGCGGCGGTAGCCAACTCCATGCCGGTCATCTGAAAGGCGCCGTCGCCGACCAACACCAACGGGCGCAGCTTCGGATTTGCCATCTGTGCCCCAATGCTTGCCGGAACCGCGAACCCCATAGAGGCGTAATAGGCCGGCCCCAGAAACTCGGTGCGATGGCGAATGAACAAGTCGGTCGCACCGAACAGGGCGTCTCCGACATCGCACACTACCATCGTGGTTTCCGAGAGGAAGAGGTTCAAGCGTTCGAACAAGCGCCGGACCGTCAGTTTAGCCGGGGTGGCTTTGAAGCCCCGAGGAGAGAGCGGCTGGGCGCGGGGAATCCCTTTGAGCGAACGGTGGCGAAGACTCAAGCCGAGCAGTCCGCAGGTAAAGTCTTTGAACCGGACATTCTCGTAAGTGTGATAGCGGATGGAGAGCTTCTCGCTCGTGGCCGAGATGGAGCGCATGGGGTCAAGGCGCGCGGTATAGACCCCGAGATTGATGTCCGTCATGAAGGCGCCCAGCATGATGAGGCAATCGCTACCCTCAACGTATTGGCGGACATCCTCGCGCCCCATGGCCCCTTCATAGATGCCCAGGTAAAATGGATGTTGCTCCCCGATTACGGACTTGCCAAGCACGGTTGCTGCGACAGGGATTTGTGTCTTGCGCGCCAGCTCCAGCACCTCCTCTTGCAGCCCAAACCGATGCACCTCGACATCCGCCAAGAGAACCGGTTGGCGGGCCTCGTTGATCATCTGTTCGGCCTCAGCTAGAGCTGCCTGAAGACTATGGGTATCGCTGCGCTCGTGTATCTCCGCCGCACGGTGGCGCTCAAGCCCGGGCAACAGGACACAATCCCGGGGCAATTCGATATAGACGGGGCGCTTGAACCGCAGCGCGGCGTGGAGCACCCGGTCGATCTCCTGAAAAGCCATTTGGGGGTCGTCCAGCACCGTCGAGGCGATGGTCAACTGATCGAACACCTTCTTTTGCGTATCGAATTCCCGCACCTTGTGGTGCAATAACGGGTTCTTGGCCCGTTCCTTTACCCCTGGCGCTCCGCTGATCACTACCACCGGAGACTTCTCCGCGAATGCCCCCGCCGTCGGATTCGCCACTTTCAGGCCGCCAACGCAGTAAGTAATGCAGACTGCGCCCAGCCCGCGCACCCGGGCGTAGGCATCCGCGGCAAAGCCTGCGCTCTGCTCATCACAGGTATTGATAACGCGCAATTTGCTATTGGAGAGCAGCTCAAAGAACCCAAGGACGTAATCCCCCGGTATGCCGAAGACATGCCGGACACCATAGGCATACAGGCGCTGAATCAGGTATTCGCCAATCGTAAGGGGCTGGTCAGTGCTGCGCATTCGCCCTCGGGTGGTGGATGATGGATGATGGATGGTGGTTGCTGGTCTTTCGAGATTTGTTGCTCGATGTTCGCTCACAAAGCCTCACACGCTATGCTTAAACAATAGCACATCTCCGTCCCGCACGACATAATCTCGCCCTTCAATCCTGTAACGGCCTTTCTCCCTGGCATGGGCGACAGAGCCTTCCTTCACCAGGCTCTCCCAGTTGACCGTCTCCGCCTTGATAAAGCCGCGTTCGAAATCGGTGTGAACCGTCCGCGCCGCTCGAATCGCCGTGTCCCCGCTATGCAGGGTCCAGGCGCGCACCTCGTTTTCATTGAAGGTGAAGAAGGTGCGGAGTCCCAGCACCTGGTAGGTAGCACGGATGAGCGCCGAAACACCGGTTTCCTTCACGCCGATTTCTTCGAGGTACTGGCGCCCCTCTTCCGGCGACTGGTCGGCGAGGTCGCTCTCTAATTGCGCGCAGATGACAATGGTCTCGCAACCGTGATGTGTGCGCGCGTAGTCGCGCACCTTGAGCACTTGGGGGTGGTTGTCGCTGCCGGCCAGCTCGTTCTCCTTCACGTTAGCGGCGAAAACCGTCGGCTTATCGGTCAGAAGGAAAAAACCGCGGACAATTTCCGTCTCTTCCGGAGAGAGAGGCAAGCCCAGTGTGTTCGCGGGCCGGCCTGTGTTCAAGTGGGTGGCGAGCTGCTCCAGCAGGTGTGCTTCGATGAGGGCGTGCTTGTCCCCGCGCTTCACATCGCGCGAGATTTTTTCCTGCCGTTTGCGGATGGTTTCCAGGTCGGCCAGGACTAACTCGGTCGTGACGATCTCGATGTCACGCAAGGGGTCAAGAGCGCCCGCCACATGCACCACGTCCGGGTCCTCGAAGCAGCGCACTACCTGCACAATGGCATCCACCTCCCGGATATGGCTTAGGAACTGGTTCCCCAGCCCCTCGCCTTTGGAGGCGCCCTTTACCAAACCGGCGATATCGACAAACTCGATGGTCGTGGAGATGAGCTTACTGACTTTCGCCACCCTGGCCAGTTGTCCGAGCCTCTCATCGGGCACTGTCACCACGCCCAGGTTCGGTTCAATCGTGCAAAAGGGATAATTCTCCGCCGGCGCCTTGTGCGTCCGGGTGACGGCGTTGAACAAGGTGGATTTCCCGACATTCGGTAGCCCGACAATGCCTGCCTTCAGCATGGCGGCAAGTCTAAGCCCATTGGCATTGAGAAAGCACGAAAAAAGTGCCGCCGCAACTCACGAAAGGCGCGACAATAAAATACGCGGCCGCGCATTTTATTGTCGCGCCAAGGAAGACCGCGAATTTCAAAGCAGTCCCTTAACCGATGCTGGCGAAGTGGGCAGCCTCCGGCTGACGCATCCATGCCTTGGCGGCGGCTGGGTCGCTAGTGGGCGGCAGGCAGGCCGTGCCTGTGCAGAGGTATAGCACCGGGCCGTCTTTCGAGGCGAGACCGGCGGCAAACGGCTCCACAAGGCCCGCGTTGCCCAGAACGACCTTATTGGGCCGATAGACGGAGTGAACCGCGCGCACCAAGGCTCGCGCCTGAGATTGCTCCGGGTCACCCGCCAGAACCGCGCGTGGCGGCTCTTCCAGGGCAAAATCCAGGGCCTGGAGCATAAACGTCGCCGCCTGGGGCAGGCCCTCGAGCCGCCGCGCAAACAGCCGCAAAGTCTTTTCCGCCGCCTCCGTGTAAGCCTCGTCGCCAGTGATCTTGCCCAGCTTCAACAGGGCCAGCGACGCCACCGAATTGCCCGACGGTTCGGCCCCGTCGTAATCCTCTTTAAGGCGCAGGATGAGGTCTGAGGCCTCGGCGCCGCTTTGCCAGAAACCCCCGTTGGCCTTGTCAAAGAACCGCTCGAGCATGGCATCCGCCAGTTCCTTCGCAAAGGCCAGATGTGCCGGCCCCAATGTCGCTTCGTAGAGTTCAACCACGCCGCCTAACAAGAAGGCATAGTCCTCGACCAATTGCGCCCGGTCCCGTTGCCCATCCCGCCAGCGGTGATAGAGCTTATGATCCGCGGCCTCCCACAGGCTATTGCGAAGAAACGCCAGGCATTTTTCGGCCGCCGCACGATACGCCGCATCGCCCAGAACCGCATACGCCCGGGCCAGTGCCCCCAGCATCAGGCCATTCCAGGAAGCCAGCACCTTGTCGTCCCGGTGGGGACGCACCCTCCTGGAGCGCGCATCGAAGAGTTTCCGTCTGACTGACCGCAGCCATTCCTCCTCGCCCGGACGCAGGTTCGGATCGACAACGCTCAGCACGTTCTGGTTGGGCAGGGGATGCGGGTGACTGTGATCGACAAAATTGCCTTCCTCCGTCAGGCCAAAATAGCGAGCGGCAACCTCGAACTCGGGGGCCGTCAGGAGGCTCACCACTTCCTGCCGCGTCCAGCAATAGAATTTTCCCTCATGGCCTTCACTGTCCGCGTCCTCCGCTGAATAAAATCCGCCGTCCGGGTCGGTCATGTCTCGAAGGACGTAAGAGAGGATGTCGCGCACGACTTGGGCGTAGGACTCGCGCCCGCTCACCACAAATGCGTCCAGGTACAACTGCGCCAGTTGGGCATTGTCATAGAGCATTTTCTCAAAGTGCGGCACCCGCCATTGCGCATCGACCGAATACCGGGCAAATCCGCCCCCCAATTGGTCGTGGATGCCCCCAGCAGCCATCTTGTCGCACGTGTGCAACACCATGCGCGCGGCTTCTGTGTCTCCAAACCGCGCCGCATAGCGCATCAGGAACTGGGCTTGGCTCGGCTGTGGAAATTTAGGCGCGCCGCCGAAACCGCCGTGCTCCGCGTCGTAGCCCTGCTTGAGCAGCCCACCGGCATCCCGCAGGACGCTCGCTCCGGGAAGCTGTGGGCTTGGCGATTGGTCCGCAGCGGCCTGACTCAACTGGCGCTGGATAGCCTCGGCCGATTCCAGGAGAGCATCATGCCGCGTCTCCCAGGCCCTTCTAACCTGCTCGAGAACGTTCAGAAAGCCAGGGTGCCCGTAGCGGGAATCCGGAGGGAAATAGGTGCCGCCGAAAAATGGCTGAAGCGCCGGGGTAAGAAACACATTGAGCGGCCATCCGCCCTGGCCGGTCGTCGCCTGGACGAATGTCATGTAGATCTTATCCACGTCCGGCCTCTCCTCGCTATCGACCTTGATACTGACGAAATGCGCGTTCAGAAACCGGGCCAATTCTGCGTGTTCGAACGATTCCCGCTCCATGACATGGCACCAGTGGCAGG
>JBJKSV010000704.1:0-13971 GCA_046703605.1 Limisphaerales bacterium | reverse complement strand
GGTCAGCAGTAATCGCTGCGGGTGGACCCGCTCCGGCTCGGTCACACCCACTCGATAAAACACCTCCAGATCCTCGATCGCGATCTTGCTCATGGAGATTGGTCGCGATTGGTCTGACTGGTCTGACTAGTCTGACCTGTCAGACCAGTCTGACTCGTCTGATTGGTCTGACCAGGCGAATTGGTCTCGGTGGTCTGCTCGGTCAGATTCGTCAGGCTCCCCGCAAGATTGTTGGTAGTGGGCAGCGTGATGGAAGCCAACCCCATGTCGTTAGTCACCGCAAAGGGAACGGTATCCGCTCCCGCCATCGCGTCGGACATGATAGTAATGGCGATGCGGCGATTGCGGGCGCGGCCTTCGGGAGTGGAATTGTCGGCAATGGGCCGGAACTCGCCGTAGCCAACCGCGCCAAGCCGGTGCGGGTCAACACCCATCTGGACCAGGTAGCGCACGGCAGCGGTGGCCCGCGCCGTGGAGAGCTCCCAATTACTGGGAAAGCGATTTCTCGCTGAGGGCCGGATCGGGACGTTATCTGTGTGGCCAATGACATGGACCGTGAGGTTGGTGTGCTCGCTCAAAATCAGGGCCACCTTCTTCAGGACCTCCTCCCCTTCCGGTTTGAGGTCCGCCTCACCCGAATCGAACAGGATTCGGTCCATGATAGTGACCGTGAGTTTGCCCTGAAGTTGGGAGATCGTGACATCCTTGGATTCCAGCGAAGAGCGCATTTCAGTCTCGAGGTTGTGATGGGATTGGACCGCTTCTTGCCGTTCTTTGTTCAGTTTATTGACCTTCGCTTGTGCGGCGGCCAGCTTGGCGTTGAGATTCTGCTCATCGGTCTGGCTCTGTCCCAGCGCCTTCTGGACTTGCGCCATTTGCGCCTTGGCCAGGGCTAGTTCCTGGCTCTTGTCGTAGGTCGCGAAGCCCAGCAAACCCAAGAGAACAACGGTAGTCAGGGAGCAGGCGATAATCCAGGTGTACTTAGGCATAGACTAAAAATCAGTTTTCGGCCGAGTGTAACCCACCTGCGCCCGCCCGAAAAGAGACGTTCATGCGCTCGGTGTCGTCCGGTATGGGCTGTGAGCAATTCCAGTAACAGGCCCCGCAATGGACGCATTTTTCCCGGTCGAATGCGGGAATACCATCCGGTCCCGGTGTCAGGGCCTGGCCTGAGCAGGCCTCGATGCAGATGCGCGTGCCGCATTCAGCGCACAGGCGCGGATAAAGAAAGGCGACATGATCGGCATAGCCGGGCGGCGCCTGGACCTTGCCGCCGAGCAACAGCGCATCCTGGTGGGAGACCAGGAGTTTGCCATCGAATGGGATGGCAGGCCAGCCGCACCGCTGCATCAGCACGCTGTGCAAGGGCATGCCTTTGATAGCGCACTCCTTTCTCAGGCGCTCGATTTCCTCCGGCGTAATCGTCCCGCGGTAATAGCTCTCAAGCGTGGGAATCCGTTTATGGGGAGGCAACGGCTCACGCCCGAGCGCCAATCGCCCCCCGGTCAAGCCCGAAAGCGCCATGCCGACCAAGCCTCGGATAAACCCGTTCTGAAAGCCGTCCCTGGCCCTTTGCGCCACGCGCGCCTCAGCCTCCAGCCAGCTAGCCCGGCGGCGCCTGACATAAGTGGCTTCGAGATTCTCTTTACTGAAGTTCTTTCCTGCTGCCAGCAATTCCAACACGCTCTCGGCCAACTGAATGCCCGTCATCCAGGCCTCATCGACACCCGACCCGGTGAGGAGGTTGGTGCTGCCGGAGCCTTCACCAATCCGCGCATAGCCGTTGCCAACCAGGTGAGGTTCGCCGCGCCGTCCCGACTCGCCCAGGGTCTTTGCCCCCCACGAGCGCAAACGTCCATCCTCAAGATGCTGCCACAGGTAGGGGTGCAACATCCAGTGCTGCAGGTACCGGTACGCCGTCCGCACCGGGCTGTCGAACCAGGATGGCACGAAAATGCCCAGAGAGGCCACACGCTCCGGATGCACATAAAGAAAACCAAAAATCTCCGGTTCAGGAAACCCGAAGGTGTGGATGACGGTGCCTGGCCTTAACACGGAGGCCTCCGGCAGTTCCACGACGAATTTCATCCCTATCGCCCAATCCCGCGTATGGTGTCCTTCCGGCAGGCCAAAGTGAGCATCGAGTTGCCGGCCCACCGGCCCGATAGGCCCGTCGCCAATGACGGTCAGGGCCGCATGAACTTCCATTCCGGGCATAAAGCCCCCTCCCGGCTTGCCTTGCCTATCGACTCCCTGGTCCACCAGGTGGACACCCAGCACCCTCCCATCCTCAATGATGGCCTCCGAGACCGGTGTGCCGGGCCAGATCTGCACCGTGCCGGTGTTCTGAAGTTGTGCGCCGGCCCACTGCATGAATTGGCCCAACGAGAGCAGAAGGCCCCCGGTCTTGTCCAGAAAAGCAGGTGTCCAAGGCAACTCCATGGCGTAGTCCCGGACTGGCAGCAACCCCTTGAAAAGGCGCAAACCCGCATCGACCGCCCGCAGCCCAGCCGACCGCCGACTCGCGCCTATGGGGTCAAGGAGATAGACCATTCTCTCTTCGCTAACCGCCGCAGCCATTGGGATCGCCGCCGGGTCAAGACCAGGGAAACTGGCCCGCAGACCCCGCCCACGTGTGACCACCCCCGAGACGCCGAAGGCGATGTCGTCCGCGCGCTCATAACAGAGAATTTGAAGCGGCAGACCGGGTGCTACCCTGCTCTCAAACGCGGGCGCGCCGCCGGCATTCACCAACGGCTTGGCCAGGGTCGTCAAAAATCCCGCAGTGGCAGGGCCGAAACCGACACAAACGATGTCCGCGTCCAGGCGTTGACGTTCCAGCGCGGAATTAGCTTCAAACAAGACAGGATCGCTCATGAGCACGTAGCCAGCCAATCGTGCCTGATTCGTTCCGGTGATCAAGCCGAGTTTTTGGTTTCTATGGATTTGTAGCCGCTTCCCACGAGGAGCGACCCTGGTTACGCGGCTGGACGTGTCCTGAGGGGGACGCTAAGCTATGCACGTTGCGTAAAAAAAAGCGAAAGCCCAATTCCGTGCTGGTAGCCAGGCCAAGCGCGATACCGCCTGACGAGGCTGCACAAGGGTTGACGGCGAAGCGGCGCTGGTGGTTCCGCTTGGTCGCAATGGTCGCGGTGCCGGTACTATTTGTCCTGCTGGCTGAGGGGTTGCTAAGGCTGGCCGGCTATGGATACCCCACCGGCTTTTTCAAACGCGGCACGATAGAAGGTCAGGCAGTCTGGACCGACAATCAGGCCTTCGGACGGCGGTTCTTCCCCCCTGGCCTGGCTCGGCGTCCACACTGTTTTTCAATTCCGGTCACCAAACCTCCCAAAACTCTGCGCATCTTTGTGCTCGGTGGTTCGGCGGCAATGGGGGACCCGGATTTTAAGTTCGGTTTGCCGCGGATGCTCGATGTGCTCCTGCGCGAACGGTTCCCGGACGTCCACTTTGAGGTAGTGAACGCCGCCATGGTGGCGATTAATTCGAACGTGGTTTTGCCCATCTCGCGCGACTGTGCCAGGCATGATGGCGACCTCTGGGTCATCTACATGGGCAACAACGAAATGGTGGGCCCCTTTGGCTCGGTCACCGTCTTTGGCGCCCAGGCCCCGACTCTGCCCGTCATACGGACGACGCTGGCGATGAAGCGCACCCGGCTAGGTCAGTTCCTCGGCTCCGCCCTCTACTTCCTGCGCCATGGCGACCATTCCCTGCCCAAATGGAAGGGGATGGAAATGATGGCCAACCTTAAAGTCCGACACGACTCTCCCGCAACGGCCATGGTGTATCGGAACTTCCAGCGGAACCTGGCCGGCATCCTGGAAACCGGCGCTCGAGTCCATGTGCCGATTGTGCTCTGCACGGTTGCGACGAATCTCAGAGATTGCGCGCCATTCGCCTCGCTTCACCGACGCGACCTTGCTCGTGTTGACCTGGAGGAATGGACAGCCGCCTACAAGGAAGGGGTCGGCTGGCAAGATCAGGGCGATGCGGCGAAGGCGGAAGCGGCCTTCGAGCGGGCTGCCCGCATCGATCCGCAATTCGCCGACCTGGCTTTTCGGCAGGGACAATGTTGCCGCCTGCTGGGAAGGAACATCGAGGCCGCAAGCTTTTTCCGCCAGGCCCGTGATGAGGACGCTCTCCAGTTTCGAGCAGATGATCGCATCAACGAAATCATTCGCCAGGCCGCCGCTGCGTTCGCCGGACAGGGCGTTAGTCTTCTCGACGCGGAAAAGCTCTTCGCCGCTGCCAGCCCCAACGGCCTTGCCGGCGACAACTACTTCTATGAACATGTTCACCTCCGGCCAAGCGGCAACTTTCTCCTGGCCCACGCGGTGGCGGAGAGCGTCGCAAAGGCATTGAACCTCCAATCATCCCAGTCATGGCTTTCGCGCTCTGATTGCTTGCGCCTGGTGGGACTTACGGATTGGAATCGCTATGACGATCTGAATGTCATCCTGGATCGTATCCAACACCCCCCTTTCACGCGCCAATCGAACCATGCCGACCAATTGCGTCTCATCTCCTCCCAAAGGGCTGAGTATCTCCTTGCTACCAAACCGGCCGAGCTCAGGCGCGAAGCCGCGGAACTAGGCGCCCTCGCCGGCAAGTACCCCCAAGACCCCGAGCTCCGCTGGAATCTGGCTGGACTGCTCGAGAACGCGGGACAAACCGACGCCGCCGCGGAACAATGGCGCACCCTAATGCGCCTGCAGCCGCAGTCCGCTCTCCCCGCTTTCAATTTGGCGAGACTCCTTGATCGGCTCGGTCACTCGGCTCAGGCGCTTGCCCTCTATCGCCAGAGCCGTCGTATGGATCCCGACTATTACCGGCAACACCCCGACGCGGGACTCTAACGCCATGTCCAAGGCGCTGAGCATCTTCAGTTCCGATCTGATCTTGAGCGGTGCATTCATCGGCGCCGCCTGGGGCATGATCTATCGGCTGGTGCCCCAAACCAAGCGCCGCCACACCTCGGGCTGGCTCATCCCCTGGTCCATCAAAGGCCTGGCGGTTCCTGTCCTGGTGTGGACCTTGATGAATATCGGCTTCTCGTGGAGTCTCCAGCCTTTCATGCCGCAAATACAAGCCGCTCGGAACAATGGCGGGCCGTGGTTCTCGGTCTTTCTCGGCGTAGTTGCCCACGGCGTGCTCGTCGTCAGTTCTTACTGGACTGCCGCTACACTTGCCTGGGTGTTGGCCCAGGTCACTGCCGAGCTCGAAGGTGAGGCTGGCAAGGAGTTTAGAAGCCTGGCCTGGACTTCTCTGTTTGGCATGGGCGTCATTGCCATTCCCATTATGCTCATCGCCGGGTGGCCAGCCGCTGGAGCTGCGGTCACGGTGATTCTCCTGCCCATTGCCGGATACGCTCCTGGGATCATTTTTGCCCCCAAGCAGGCACCACTCTATTCCAGGGCCATTGGAAAGCTCAAAATGGGCAAGTACGCCGAAGCGGAAATGGAAATCATCAGCCAACTCGAACATTGCGAAGACGATTTCGAAGGTTGGATGATGCTGGCTGGACTCTATGCCGGGCAGTTCCACGACCTCCCGGAGGCTGAGCAGACCATCATGGACTTATGCAACCAGCCGGAGACAACCGCCCCTCAAGTCGCCGTCGCCCTCCATAAACTAGCCGACTGGCACCTCAAGTTGAACCAGGACCCCGAACGCGCCCGGCACGCTCTCCAACTCATCTGCAGCCGCTTTCCCGGCACCCATCTGGCCCGCATGGCGGCATTGCGCATCCGACAGTTGCCCAGTTCGGCCGAGGAACTTCGCTCTGAGCAGCAGCAAACTCGGACCATTCCCCTGCCCGCCCTGGGCGACCATTTCGACGAATCGGCCTCGCAGCCCGAATCGCCTTCCGAGAGAGTCGAAGCCATCAAAACGGCCAATGCTTGTGTTAAGAAGCTGAATCAGGACCCAAATGACGTGCCGGCCAGGGAGAAACTGGCCAGGGCGCTCGCCGAACATTTAGGTCAGGCGGAGCAGGCCATTGAGCAACTCTCTCTCCTGCTCGACATGCCGGAACAGCCCGGTTCGAAGCGCGCCGAATGGTTGAGCCTCATCGCCGCCTGGCGCCTGAAGTACTGTAGCGATGTCGAAGGCGGACGGACCACACTGGAACGGCTCCTGCGTGAGTATCCCCAGACCCCGCAAGCCCTGGCCGCCAAACGCCGGCTCCAACTCCTCGCGCGTCAGAATGCGGAAGGCAAGGCCGGACGCCCTGCGACGAAATGGCGACCCTAAGGGGAATCGAACCCCTGCTACCGCCGTGAAAGGGCGGTGTCCTAACCGCTAGACGATAGGGTCTGCCCAAGTTTCAACCAATATAATCAACTGGCGGCTCGTGTCACGCAATTAAAGGCGAAAAAGCTTGGAAGTGCGGCAGGCTACAGCACCAGCATGCCTGGCGGAGGCCGCTCCGCCCGATAACCATGTTTTCGGGCGATGAATGACGCAGTCTTAAAATCGACGGTATCCTCGGCGGACGTGAAGATCTTCATGTCTATGAGGTCGGCAAGGACCCTGAAGGGCTTCAAATGCAGGGCGCTGGCTAAGTCCTTGACCACCGTTTGGTCCAGCAGATAAACCGTCTTGTCTGGTTGGGCGGGTTGGCTACCCGAATCCCGCTGCTTGCCTGAATCCTTCATACGTAATCCGTCAGTGCCCAACCACCCGGACGGGCGCCAACATTACTGGCCATGACTCGACATCGGGCCACGACTAGAAGGTGCGGAGTTGCCGACGGAAGTCAACCTCCAACATAAGGGGTGTTTCCAGCCCCATCGCCGGCTTATCGTGAGGCCTGTCTTTGCCGAAAGGCATCCAGGAATTCGTAGCGGGGCCGGCGCGAATCGGGCGCCGCGTGCAGCACCGGCCCGATATGCATGACTTGGTAACTGTCCTGGCTCGTGTAATGGGGCCAATGGGCCAGGCCCGGCCCATTTGGATTGCCGGTTTTGGCAAAATTGCTCCAGTAAGTCATCATCTCGCTGGAAACCCTGCGATCTACACTCTCCCAGGGGTCGCTTGATGAATCGAGGTCGCCGAAGACATACTCGATTTCCGCGGCGTGGCGCGCGCCGATGTCCTTGGAGGTGACAGGCCTGCCATTGGCCATCCGGCCCGGAGGGATTGGGCGCGCCCGGTCAAACGAATAGCAATAAACGGGCGAATCACCGGTCTGGTATTGCATCTCGACCCATTTCCAGGTCGAGTAGCCAATAAAGGTGTCGCTGGCGAGGTTGGCGTCCGATTCGAGCGCCTCCTGGTCGGTGGCCGCCGGATAAACCTTCAGGAACTGCGGCGCTTCATCTCCAAACCTGGCTTTTGCCATCGCAGTGAAGCTCTCCACTGTGGGACGCTCCCTGGCCAGAGTAACGCTGGCGCGTGACTCATCCCTGTTCCAGCCGGCAAGGAGGGCCACGTGGCTCTGTTTGCCTTCCGCATAAATCTTGTCCACAGATTCGGGCAGCATATAGCCGTCAATATTGGGCGAGAACCAGGCAAAGTGTTCTGCGGCTTTGAGAATATCCTCCGCCGATTTGGCCCTTAGGTCGGCAATTGATGATGCTCCCATCGATTCGGCGAACTTGACACCCTGCTTTTCGCTCTCGGCCAGCGATGATGTGCGCAGTGGTCCATTTCGGAGACTGAAGAAGGCACCGCTCTCTCCGATCGCCCGCTGGAAAAGGCCTCTGGCAACCGGCGATGCCATCAAGCCGCAGACCGAGAAGGAACCGGCCGATTCGCCAAAGATGGTTACTTTGTTGGGGTCGCCTCCAAACGCCGCGATGTTGTTCTTGACCCATCGCAAGGCCGCCACCTGATCCAGCAAGCCATAATTCCCGGAGGCTCTGTGAGGCGATTCCTTCGTCAGGTCCGGATGCGCCAGGAATCCGAACACCCCCAGGCGATAGTTCATGCTCACGACCACCACCCCGCGCTTTGCGAGGTTCTCCCCGTCCTGCCGGGGTTCGGAAGCCGAACCGGCTTGGAAACCGCCGCCGTAAATCCATACCATGACCGGCAAATGCTCCTTCATCGATTTGGCCGGCGTCCACACATTGAGATAGAGACAGTCTTCGCTCATCGTGTCGCGGAAGACCATGTCCGAGAAGATGGGTGGCTGCATGGGCCTTGGGCCAAAGTGGGTAGCGTCCCGGACGCCCTTCCACAGTTTAACCGGTTGAGGCGGGCGCCAGCGCAGATCCCCCACCGGTGGAGCGGCGTAAGGAATGCCCCTGAATACGTGAATGACGGGATCGTTTCCGATTGTGCCTTCGAGCAGCCCGGAGGAGATCCGGACTTGTGTGGCCGCGGCCGCGCTGCCCGCCAGAGCGATTGCGAGTGTCATCGTCAGTTTACCGAACCAATTGGTCTTTTTTTGCATAGTTTGTCGTAATCAGGTCATGTTTTGGGGGCCGATCTTGATGAGGCAGAACCACGCAATACACCGATTACACAGAAACAGAAAGGAACCATAAATAGCTTCAACCATTACCCCGGCGTGGAGCACGAACGGTTTGTGAGAGAATTCGAGCCCCGGCCGTCGGACCACACGCAGGCAGGCTCCCCCTTTTTCGGTGTATTCAGTGTAATCCGTGGTTGGCATTGTCCTTGGACTGATCGCCTAAGATTGCGCCTCGCCAGGCAACTTCCGTTCAGTTCCGGAATTGGCGCAGGAGCCAGTCTGCCGCGGCTTCATCGGTTTGTGTCGCCTCTGGCTGCGCGACCGTTAGGTCCCGCCCCGCACCGGCCTCACCATAAATTTTCGCAACGATCTCGGGTGCCGTGTCCCCTTCACCGGCGAGCCAGACCTTCGCCGGTGCGCACAGGGCGATCATCCCGGGAAGGTCAAAATACTTGGCGCCACCAGGCAGGAGATTCACATCCCGGATATTAAGGATTTTGCCGAAGCGAAAACCCTCGGTGTCAATCGCGGCGCTCTGGACGACCCCGCGCGCTTGTGCCACCGCCGCGGCCACCCACGGGCCTCCGCCGTTCAACCCGGCCACGTTTACGGTTCCACCTATGCCCCGCGCGTATTGGATAACGGTCAGGATGTCATCCACGCGCTGGGCAAAGAGCGGACGGTTGTAACAATAGGTGTACTCCGCGGCTTCGCGTGGATTATTCACCCGGCGAGCCTGGGTGAGCGGCTGGCCGTCGGCGAGAAAGTCGCCCTGGTAAAGCAGGTCCACGCCAATGACGGTAGCGCCACCCTTAAGCAATGCGGTGATTTCCGGACGCAGCGAGTCACCGCTGAACAAGCCGGACTTGCCCTGCTGGTCGATCCAAATGACCGTGCGTCCGGACGCCGTGTCGGGTTGCAGAAGGATGACGGGCAGTTCTTCATGATACGTCACGTTTCGCAGCAGACCCTCCCTTTCCACACCGAAGTCTCTGTCTGCACTTTTTACCTCTTTGAACTGCACATCTCCGGCGTCTCGAAGGCTGCGGCCAATCATGACATCCATTGCCCCGCCGACGATCCTTCGGTACTTCGCTACCGATTCGCAGGCCGGCTCCAACTGCCTTCGGGCATCCTCGGTCATATAGCGCAGCAATTTCCGTTCGAACTCCGGCCCTCCCTCCGGCTTGCGATGATCCGCGTCCCAAACGGTGGCCTCGCTCTTCGTCAACCGATGATAATCCTCTTCCACAATCGGCTCCTTCCACCCCAGGTGGAAATGCCGATTGAACCAGGGATACATCGCGGCACGGCTCACGTAATTGTAATTGTGGCCGAACTGGAGAAGCGGCTTGAGCATCACGTTCTGTGGCGCGCCTAACAATGTGTAGAGTTCCTTCAACTGGGGAAATCCCTTGGTCGGCATCTCCTTGGTCCAATCGTCGGCGCAGGTCATGCCGAGCGGCTTGGGCGCAAACATGGCGGCGAACTCGACGTTCCCGGTGCCAATTCGCAGGTAGCAGGCGTTCTCGCAGGTGCATCCGCCCTGCATCGCCGTGGATACCATAACGGCGGGAAACGCCACCGCCGGACGCGGATCAATGGCGCACAAGATATATGTTTGCGTGCCCCCGCCGCTGGCGCCGGTTACGCCCAGTCGGTGCGGATCGACATCGGGCAGACTCATAAGAAAGTCCAAGGACCGGATTGAATCCCAAGTTTGCAGGCCCATCACGCTCTGCAGATGCGCCTCCGCCTGAGGGCTGAACAGGCCCCAATTCCGCAACGTGTCCATCTCCGGCCGCTGCTTGGCAAACCCGTGCGCCAGCGATTCGGGAATCTGGATGCTGTCCGCATAGCCGATCATATCGTAGAAGAAAACGACGCAGCCCATCCGCGCCAACTGCACGCACCGCGATTGTAGTGGACTACGTCCTCCGTCCTCAAACCGTTCGGCGCCCTGAACAATCTGCCTCCGCACGTTCTCTTCGCCCATGTCATAGAACCGGCCACCTTCCCAGTGGCCATGAGGGCAGAGGATTCCCGGCACCTTGCCGGACTCGTTCTTGGGACGGTAGAGGCTGCCCGTAACATAAAAACCCGGATAGCTCTGGAAATAGACCTTTTCAACCGTGTAATCGCCCTCATCCAGCTTCCCGTAGATGACCGCGTGCAGCGGTGTCCTTTCGGGCATTGGCCACAAACCCAGCGCGACAAGCATCTGGCGCCGCACATACCCCGCCCGCTTCGCCCATTCGGCAGCGGTCTTGGGCGGACGAAACGGGAAATAGCCGTCGAGGTCCTTCAGCGGCCCCAATCGGATGTCGTCCGGGAGCGTTCCCTCAGGACAGACCCTTGGTGCTTGTGCCGGGGCGGATGGCGGACTGGTCAGTAAGGCAATTGCGATGGCGGCGAGGATGGCAGATCCTCCGAGGTGCGAAGTCAAGCGGCGCAACAGCGCGGTCCGATTGATGATCATGGGCGCAGTATGCACGATTCCAAAAGCGCCTGTCAATTCCCGCGACTTTAGATTGCAGGCCCTCTGCCTGCCGGAGCCCTCGGAGCGTCCTGACACCGGTCGGGACCGCTTCCCTTCTCCCGCGCCAGACTCGACTCCCTCGCTCCAGGAGACAACGAGGGCCACGAACCTGGCGTAGCCTTTGCGGCGCCAATCTCCGCTTTCGTCTTCCCAAAGGCCCCGCGACGCCTACCTCTATAAATCGTCCACGACCTTCACTTGGTCAAACTTGAAGCTGTGAGGCGTAACAGGCCGACGGGATGGGGGGGATGATCGTTTGGCAATCGAGACGCTTCGGGGCAACCTGCCTGCCGGAATGACAGCAGCTAACCTCGGTCCCATTTCCCACCCTTGCCAAACCGCCGAGAGGGTTTGATCGGCGGGGGCAGAGGGATCTTGGGAGGCGTTGCAGAGTTGGTTGGCGCGGTGGGCAGTTTGGGGTGGAAGTCTGCCTGAGCCGGCTTCTGTGACATCCAGTCTTGGGCGTTGGTGGCACCTTCGCCGATCCTGGCGGCGGCGGAAGCGGCGTCGCCGATTTCAGAGTCAGAACGGGCTGCGCTTCCATCGGCCACGGAAGAGACCCACACGGCATGGTCGGCGTTGCCGATTTTGAAATCGGAAGGGGCGGCGATGCGTTCAGCGCCCGGGTTGGCCGACTGGACCATATCTTTCCAGCGGTCGCCGATGCTCTCAAGAGCTTCGTAGCCGTTGACCAGCCACTCCAGCCTGCCGGTTTGGACATCCACCAGCAATCCGTGGACGGGCACCTTGGGACCGATCAGGGGGCTGTGGCGGGCAATATCGACCCCTTTCATGATGTTCTGGCGCTCGCTGGCAAACATGCCGAAGAACTCGCTGATGTTGTCGGGGAGCATGGAACGTTGGACGCCCAGGCCTTGGAGCCGATCAATGAGCCCTAGGGTGGTCATCTTGCCGGCCTGGCAATCGGTGTGGCCGATGATAGCAATCTCTTTGCCGCCTTTAATGGCGCAAGCCATGGCCAGCGAGCGCATGGTGCTGCTCAGCGGGCCGGTGATGATGTTGCCGGCATTGCGTAACCAAACGAACTGTTCTTCGGGCACACCCAGGACCTCCGGCATCAGCGGGTTTAACCGCGGGTCAATGCATGTGAGCGCCACGATGGGCAGTTCTTTGGTGAATTCCGCCGGATGGATGCCGGCCCTAGAGTCGCCGTCCACCGCGCGGTGGTTCGCTTCAATAATCGCTTCGAGAAGACGCATCCGTTATCGTAGCATGACTTATCGCAAATATGAAGACCACCTCTTGGGGCGGCCGATGAAAAAGTAGATCAGCGCGCCCAGGAAGTGAAGAAAGACGATGACGATGACCCACGCCACCTTTTCTCCACTTCCAAGGGCAGGGTTGGTAATCGCGTGGACGAGCATCCAAATCCAAAAGATGCAGGCCAACGCCACAAGCGGGGCTGTGAGGAACGCAAACATAATGCCAAAACCAAAGAGGCCAAACAGGCCGAACATAGTCATTTTACTCTTTCCGTTGGTATTTCCGCGGCAAGGCGCACTTTTTCTGCGGGTATTTCCGGGGCTAGATTCGTCATCCGTTTCAGCGAGGGTACCTGCTCCAGCAGTTTCTCAAACTTGATCCCGGTCAGACTCTCGATGACGGGCGGCAGTTGCGCAACGATCTGCGTGACATCCCCCGTCAGTTTGCTGGCCCCACCCCCGGCGCCATTCCCGGAATTGATGATCACCATGCGGTCGGTCTTGGAGAGCGGTTCGCTGATCTTGCCGGCGACTTCGGGCAGGATGCGGATGATCATTTCGACCACCGCCGCCTCGTTGTACTGCTTGAAGGATTCGGCTTTGACCCGCATCGACTCGGCTGTGGCCTTGCCCTGAGCCTCGATGATCGCCGCCTCGGCCAAGCCCTTGGCCTTTTGCGCCTCGGACTCCGCGATGCCGGTGGCCTTGGCCACCTCCGCGTTGGCAAACCCGTTCGCCTTGGCCGCGCTGGCTGAACCGGCGGCCTCGGTCTCCAATTGGAACTTGCGCGCGTTGGCCAGGGTCTCGACGCGGTAGCGCTCGGCGTCGGCGGGCTTCTGGACGTTGGCCTCCAGCTCCCGCTGTTTACGCAGGATTTCCTGCTGCTGCAGCTCGATCTGCTTCTGTTTCTCGACGATGGTGACCTGGACCTCCTCGGCTTTGACCAATTGGCCGGTCTTGTATTTCTGCAAGTCATAAGCCAGGTCCGCTTCGGCCTTCTTCTGATTCACCGCGGCTTGATACTGGGCAACGTTGGCTTGGTAATCGCGTTGGGCCTCGGCAATCTTGGTGTCCGCGGCGAACTTCGCCTCCTGCCCGGCCTGCGTGGCCTGGGCGGAGCGAATCGTGGCGTCCCGGTCGGCTTCGGCTTGGGCGATGACGGCGTCGCGTTTGACTTGGGCGGTGCGCGGTTTGCCCAGCGCGTCAAGGTAGCCCTGGTTATCGCGGATGTCGCGAATGGTGAAACTGACAATGCCCAGGCCCATGTTGGCCATGTCCCCGGCGGCGACTTCCTGTACCTTGGAGGCAAAGGCGTCGCGGTTCTGGTAGATGTCCTCGACGGTCATGGTGCCGAGGATCGCCCGCAAATGGCCCTCAAGCGTTTGGGTGGCGATATTCTTGATTTCGTCGGTGCCTTTGCTCAGGAATTGCTCGGCGGCGGTGCCCACCGAGATGTCATCGCCTTTGACCTTGATCTGGGCCACGCCATCCACGATCACTGGCACCCCTTTGCTCGTATAGACTTCGGGTGTTTGCACGTCGATGGTCAGCAACTCCAGCGAGAGGATATCGACTTTCTCAACCACCGGCCACACAAACACGCCCCCTCCCTTGACCACTCGAAAGCCGATCTCCCGCACGCTCCCGTCAGGGTCGATGACGCGGTGTTTGCGTCCGGAGATGACCAGGACCTGGTTGGGGCCGACCTTGGTGTAGCGGCTGGCCCAGATGGCGATGAACATGAACAGTACAAACAGACACGCGGCCAC
>JBJKSV010000703.1:0-5097 GCA_046703605.1 Limisphaerales bacterium | reverse complement strand
GAGAAGTTCGGACCTTGACTGGATGTTCCGGAAGGGCCGCTTGCTAGAGGCTATCCGAAAAGCGTCACTTACTCGGCCACTTTATCGAACCCGCCTGATTCTCGATTAAGTCCCCGACGAAGTGGGCGATAAAGTGAACCCGTCGGACCTCTTCGGACAGGCTCTCGCTAAAGTTACTTTAGTGGGATAGCGGGCATCCGCTTGAGGGTCCGATTCGCCGGGTCCACTAAAATGCCGACTGATTCCAAGGCGGTCACTCCAAGCAGGGGCTCGGCGTCCTCCGGTCCGAAAATGACTCTGCCCGATGTCAGCTCCCCCATGAACTCGATTTCAGCCAACCCGAACTCGTACTCCGTGGTGCGCCCATCCGCGAGCTCGTAAGTCATCCGTCCGCGCGGTTTGATGCCCGCCTTTCTAAGTTCGCTGGCAGGCGCCAAGCTGTCGGTCGCCCCGGTATCCACCAGGAATTCAGCCGTGAACTTGCGCCGCGCATTGGCGCCAGCCCGCAGCGTCGTTGTTACGTGCATCAGACCCATATCTCGTTCCTCAAAGCCCGCTGCCCTTGGCGGTGGCGGCGGTTGCCACCGCCAGCATTTTGTCGAACTTCGCCGAGCCGCCCCACCAAGTCAGATTGGTGGACCGCAGCAGTTTCATCTCTTGCAGGAATGTACCATATTGGCCGCAGGGTACCGCCGCGGGTCGGTGCCGTCGCGTTGCCGGTCTGTTTCCGCCTCCCTTCACCCAGGCGCTTATTTAACCCGCTGGCGGAGCCTGCCCTCAAGGTCCCCCAGCAACTCCTCCAACTCCGAGGTGTCCTTGCCCCTCAACTCCTGGCTCGACATCACGCTCAGCCCAAGCAACTGCTGGCAGAGTTGGATGCGCCCTTCGCGCCGGCCCTGCTGCTCGCCCTCCCGCCGGCCCTGCTGCTCGCCCTCCCGCCGGCCTCGCTCCAAGCCTCGCTGCTCACCTTCCCGGATCAATTGTTCGGCAATGCTCATAAAGCCTTCTCTAACTCTCTCGTTCCCTATCTTAGCCATGAACTCCTTCGCTGTCGAGGGCCGTTCGCATTCAATAGCCGCCGCGGCATACAGCATCAGTGTGCGGAATAGACCGGCCCGGTCCGGATGCGCCTCCAACTCCGCCAGCGCGCCCCCAAACCGCTCCAGCCACTCGCCCAGGCCACCCTCCCGCGCCTTCATCAACTCCAATACCAGCCGCAGCAACGGTCCGCCCCGCACCTCGACCTGCGACAGGTCAATCAGCACGTGCTCAAAATCGGGCTGGAACCGCGCCAACTCCCCTTCCAGGCCCTCCGGCACTCCCAGCCAATCCAGAAACCGGGGCGAGACCTTCCATTTCGCGCTGCCCTGATACAACACGATGGGCACGATGCAGGGCGGCTTCTGCCCCGGCCTGGCCTTCTTGCGCCAATCCTCCCAGATGCGAACCATGTACCCCAGCAGCCAAAGGGGCGCGGCGGCCTCTGGCGCGCTCTTGTGCTCAAAGAGCAGATAGAGCAGGAGCGGCTCCTCCCGGAGCCGGGCGCTGTAAAGGAGGTCTGACATCCGGGTTCGCAGCCGCTCATCGACAAAGGTGGCGGGCTCCCGGCGCAAGCTCTCGATAGCCACCGCCAGCCCTGGCGGCAGGTAAGCGCGGGCCAAGTCGAGGGCGACCTCGGGCCGGCCGAAGATTTCCTTGAAAAGATGGTCGTGGGGGTGATGGATGGGTTGGAAGGCGTCTTCTGGCATAATTCGCGCCCTTGATATTCCGTGAAAGTATCGAGAGCAACTCTATTCGAGATCGCTCGCGGCGCGGATGCGCCTCTCACTTCGTTTGGCGGATATGCACTTTGCCCCCAACACCTGACCAAGATCGGTTCGCAATCCCGTTCAGATTCCACCCTTAAAGAACCATTTTCCCGAGAGCGGGTCCTGGGCGATGTGCAGTTGCATCTCCTTTTCTGTGCCGTCGCTGAGCCGGATTTTGTACGGCACGAACCACATATTGGGGCCGAAGCTGTTGGTGGGCTGACCGACGCTAAGGACCTGCAATCCGGCGAGGTAGTCCTTGACGCGCTCGCTGCCGAACATCCTTTCATAGACCTCCTTGGGCACGCCCGGCTCGGCGAAATTGGTGATGAACGCCATGATGTCGCCTCGGGAGAGCATCTGGAAAATGTCCTTGGTCGCGGCTCGAGGCGTCTTTGGATAATCTTCGGGCAAGTCCGCCGGTGCCTCTTCCTGGGCCGGGACTGCCGGGTTCTGGGCCTTTTGAGCGCTGGCCAGCGCGCTCCTGAGTTCGTTGCTTTGCTGGCGCAACACTCCCACCTCGCCTCGCAGCCGCAACAGTTCGTCAGAGGGCTTGGCCGCCGGCGCTGCAGTTTGCGGCTGAGCAGCGAGGGTGGAAAGCCGCGCGTTATCGGCCTGCAAGCCTTCCATTTGCTGCTGCAGGGCTTGGTTCTCTGCGTTGAGTTTGACTTGCGAGCGGTGCTCAAGCACCAGCCCGGTTGCCATGCCGACGACCACCAGGCCGACGGTTGCGGTTTGCGCTTTTGACCATGCCATAACTTTCAAGGCTCCTTTTACCAGGGTAATGGTTGAGCCGCCGGCGGCCACACCCTTGGCGAGGGCAAGCACGGCCACGTGCTTGGCCAGGAGCGGCGGGGCGGCGTGAACGGAATTGACGGAAATGGCCGAGGCGATGAGGTTTGTCGTTGAGGAGATGCCGCGGCGGGCAAAGTAGCGGTGGAGCTTTGCCAGGGCACGCTCGACGCGCTTGCGCGCGCCATCCTCACCAACCGCCAGGGATCTGCCTATTTCGGCGAGGGACTTCTTGTCGAAAAACCGCAGCAGCACCGCCCGCCGATCTTTTTCGCCGAGGGTAGAGAGGGCTTCATCGAGCAGTGGCGCCATTTCTTGCCATAAGGCCTCCGCCACAGGGGCTTCAATCTCGGTGTCCATTGGAATTGCCTGCTCGTGGTAATGACGTTTGGCGGCGGCGCGGATTTGTGCCAGAGAAGTAAACCGAGTGGTGTTAAAGAGCCAGCCACTCAGGGCGGTCTGGTCGGCAATGCTTCGCGCCTTCCGGGCGAGGATAATAAAGACCGTCTGGGTGACTTCCTCGGCGATTTGAGGGTCGCGCACCTGCCGCAGGGCAGCCGAATAGACGAAACCGATGCGCCGCTGAACCAGCATCTCAAACGCCGCTTCCGAACCGGCGGTTGCGTATTGCCGCAGCAGGGCTATGTCGTCCAATGAGTCCATCTATTAGTTAATGTCGATTTTGGCCCAAAACCGGACATTATTTTTTCACGCAAAGAACAGCCGGCCCGCATCAGTGGAACGCCCCGTTCGGGCTTGCATTCCGGTCCGTTGCGAGTAAACCTCGCCGAGATGAATACGCGCCGAGATTATCTCGTGGCGGCTCGAAACTCAAGCGGACGCGCTCCGCGCGAGCCCGCGGCGCGCATGAAGCAACGCGCTGGCCAACCATGTCCGTCAGCGCGTTTTCTCCAAAGTCAGCGATCCACTTAATCCCCTATGAAGACTTCCTACTGTTCGCGCCGTCAATTCCTGCAACATACAACCGGACTGACCATCTCGGCCGCGGCCTTTCCCACGCTCATTTCCGCGTCAGCACTGGGCCGAAGCGGGGCGGTGGCGGCGAGCAACCGAATTGTCGTGGGTTGCATCGGTACCGGGCCACAAGGCCGGAACGACCTGGGCGGTTTTCTGAATCAGAAAGACGCGCAGGTGGTTGCGGTTTGTGACGTCAAGACCGATCAACTCGAACTGGCGCGGCAGGCGGTCAATCGTCGCTACCAGAATCAGGATTGCGCGACGTATGGAGACTTCCGCGATGTCGTATCTCGCGAGGACATCGACGCATTCCTGATTGCCACCCCGGATCATTGGCACGTGCTGGTGGCGCTGGCGGCCGTGCGCGCCGGCAAAGATGTCTATCTGGAAAAGCCGATGGGTCTGAGCCTCGAAGAAGATTGGGCCCTGCGCGAGGCGGTGCATGAGCACAGGCGGGTCTTTCAGTTTGGGACGCAGCAAAGATCCTCCCACGTGTTTCGCCTGGCTTGCGAGCTCGTTCGCAACGGGTGCATCGGCACCTTGAAGCATATCAATGTCTGGGCGCCGGGGAGTGCGCCGGGCGGCCCGACCGATATCGTGCCAGTGCCATCCAATCTGAATTACGATATGTGGCTGGGTCCCGCGCGCTTTAAACCCTATATGGAGGACTTGGCGACCGATGTCTCCGACAAGAAGACCTGGTGGTTTATCTCGACCTATGCGCTTGGGTTTGTTGCCGGCTGGGGGATTCACCCCCTGGATATCGCCGCTTGGGGCGCCGACCTGTTCTCCGGCCCCATTTCGGTAGAAGGCCGAGGTTCGTTCTCGGCCTATGGCGCCTGTGATACCGCTACCGTCTGGGACATCAATATGCGATTTCACAGTGGGGTCACGATGGAATTTGTCGGAGTGCCAAATGGCAGCAACCAGGGGGCGCCGACGAGCGATCCCTGGCCGCAGGAAAAGGAATGGAGAGAGCGTTACCGGCGGATTACGAGCCATGGCACCGCGTTTGAGGGTACAGACGGCTGGGTGCATGTGGATCGCGACGGGATCAACCTCCAACCCGAAGACCTTATTGACGAGGACGAAAAGGCCTTCAAGGTCAAACTCATCAGGAGCGGAGATCACGTCCGCAACTTTCTCGATTCCGTCAAGAGCCAGGCCGAGACCATCTGCCCGATTGACGAAGCCGTTCGCTCCGACACCCTCTGCCACATCAGCGAGAGCGCGATGCGCTTGGACCGCCCGGTGTTGTGGGACCCGAAACGGGAGCGGTATGTGGATGATGAAGGCGCGAACCTGCGTCTGCGCGTGCGCAAGATGCGATCTCCTTGGCACTTGGTGTAGTCCACGGATCGGTGTGCTTTCGCCCGAGTCTTTCACACACGGTCAGGGCGCGCCGTGGACTGCGCGCCCCTGCCTGCGGACTGTTGCAGTTTTTCCCGCGCCATGAAAATTATAGGGCTGGGGCTCGGGATTACCATATCGACGGGGTGTTTTGGCCACAAAAAGGCAA
>JBJKSV010000702.1:0-6193 GCA_046703605.1 Limisphaerales bacterium | reverse complement strand
GCTCTACTTGCAGCCCTTCTTATGAGCGTTTTTCCGAGCCCAATCCTGGCCGAACAAACCGGGCGCTCCAGGCCAACAACCCGAATAGAATGAGGGCGCAGCATAGGATGAGGAACCGCAGGCCGGAGGAGGAACCACCAACCGCTGAGGCGCCCAGGTCAATCTTCAGATCCGCCCAGGGATCGACCAGCACCGAGCGCTTGAAAGTGAGCGTTTGGCCCTCTTCGGGGAGAGTGGCATGGAGCACAGAGGGGCTGCTCACAGCGGCATCCTGCTGCTGGATAAGCCGCTCGGCCAGGTGAGTGAAAGCGGCGTTCTCATCAGCCGTATTCCGGTCGAGGAGGTCTTTGACCTCCTGCTGACTGTAGTTGAGGCCTTTGCGCGCGCGCAATTCTCTGAGTTTCGTGGCGAAGGCGCCTGATTCCCCGGCAAGGGCGGCCTGGCGCACGTTGAGTCCGATCAGCGCCTGCTGGAGCTTGATATTATGGAGTTGGACGCGAGCGTCCTCGTTAAATGCAGCGTCGTGTGTAGAAAGATCATAAGCGGCTTGGAAGGAACGGCGGGCTTGCCAGGGGTTGCCGGTTTGCAGAGCGGCGTTCCCCTGGGTAAGGAGGTTTTCGGCCTTCTGGGTGCGCTCGCGCCGCAAACTGGATTCGTTTTGCAAATAATCGCGGATGTTCATCGTCGCTGCCGGCGCCACGGTTTGCTCCTGGGCCAATTGGAGAGACCCGGCCCAACGGTCGAGTTGCCATTTGCGGCTGAGAGAGACGCGCCAAACGATATGCTCGAGGGGAAGATCAAACTTGGGCGCCAGCAACGTCAGTTCCAGCGTTCGAGCGTCTCCTCGCCCCGCCTCTTGCCCATAGAACACCTCCACCCAGATCGGCTTCTCGCCTCCCGACTCCGTCTCGAGCGGGATCAAGATACGGTCCTGGTCGCGCCAGGGCCACACGCCACTCTGGTTGACCGTGGCATACCAAAAGCGCGCGCCCTGCGGCAGGGTGAGGTGCAGGAGGCGTTTATCACCGGGGACGATCTCGATTCGGGCCTGGGTGAGGGCGGCGCCATCATCCGAAATAACCGAATCGAAGGTGATGCTGTTGACCCGCGCCGGCAGGAGCCTGGCCACCTCGTGGCGTTCCAGCTTGAGGGGCAGTCGGAAGGAAGGTTCCACGAGGCGAAAGGCGAAGTTGACAGAGGTGCTCTGGAGACCCTGGCGCAATGCAGCGGGAATGCTCTGCCATTCGGCGGGCTGGAGAGCGGCGGGCACCGAGTCAAGACGCAGTTGGAGCCGGCTCCCGGACTGCACCGTCAGGAATCCGCGCTGGACGTTGACTCCGCCGGCCTGAATGCCGCGCAGGACCGTCTCGGCGCAGCCTTCCGGCAGGGCAAGCTGGTAAGTGGCTTGAATCAGGTGGGCGCCGATGAGGCGCCGCTCGAGCTTGATTTCCCAGGGTTGCAGGCCATTGGTGGGGGCCTTTGGCACACGCATGAAATCGGCAAGTTCCGCGCCCTGAAAATCCACCGTTTCTGCGTTGGTAGGCAGATAGACCTGGAGGGCCTTGAGTCCGGCATTCTCGATCTGATATTGCAGGTTGGCCTCGACCGCGACCCGCCCCTCGCTAACGGTGGCTTGCTGGAGGCTGGTTACCTGGACCCATGGCAGGACCTGCTCAATGTCCAATCTGAGTTCCCAGGGGGTTTCCAGGATCCGGAACGCCAGCACTGCCTTCTCCTGGATGCCGGCCTTTTGCGGGTCCAACTGCATCAGGCCCGCGTGCGCCGCAACCTGCAAGCGCATGCCTTGCTCTGGCGCCAGAATCACCGTGCCGCGTTGCTTGCTCGCCTCGCGCCACAACAATTCAGGGACAGTCCAGCCCTTGGTGGCCTTGATGCCCGCGCCGGTGAGGCTAATGGTGAATTGCTGTTGGCCCATCGTTCTTTCCTTGAGGTTCAATGTGATCAGGCGGTTGGTGCCAGCCTTGGTCTCCGTCCAATGGCTTAAGCTGGCCCCACTGATCGTTTCCACCTCGAGGCCCGGGGGAAGCAACCAGCTTAATCGAAAGATCCCGGCCCGGGTGATCGTGACCGTGGCATCGACCGCAATGAGCGTGCGCTCCTCACCCAGGGAAATCGCGTCCTGCGACTCGACACGCACATCCGGCTGAACGGCAGAGGCTTCGAGAGAGGCCCCGCCCGTGGCGGAGGCGTATCGAAAGGCGCGGCGGACGGTCAGACCTGGGACCTGGCGCTGGAGCGCGGATATAAGCGCGGGCGCGAAATCCTCCAGGTTGATGGGGACGAAGCCGGGGGCGCTGACCGAATCGAGCTGGACTTCGTTGCCGGTCGCCATGGCCAGTTGTCCGATTTGGCCGGCGGCATTTTCCACCTTCAGCAATCCGACCTTCTGCGCGTAGGGGAGCACGCCGGCGGCCAACTGGGAATGAATCACAATGCTGAATGGCAGCGATTGGGGCCGCGCCAGAGAGATTCGCAGGCGGTGCGAATCGGGATTGTACCTCCAGGTCGAGACGAGAGCAGGCTGGCGCGGCCTCGAGGGGGATGCCGGGTCGAGCGAGGCAGGTTCCGCCCCTCCGGCACCGGTGACATCGGTTATCGTGGCGCCACTGGGGACCGCGAAATCCAATTCGCCCAACTCTCCCTGAGCCGGGCGGATGGAGACCTGGTGAAGACCTTCGATAACGCCGGCCATAGGGATATAAAGCTGCGCCATTTCGGCGTAAAACACGGGCCTCTCATGGCGGGTATCGCGACTGCGCGGTCTCCAGCCTATCCATGGCGCGTTTCCCGGGGCGAGCACGAGAGTGGCGACCGTGTTGCCGCCGGCGAGTCGGCGCTCGACCGATACCGCCTGCGCTGACGCAATATCCACGTCCAGGTTGGGAACGGTCAGATCGAGCCGGTTCACCAACCCGAACTGGACAGGCAAGCTGAAGCCGGTCTCGTTTCCCTTTTGCGAAAGCACCACCTCGTAGTGGATGGTGATTTCGCAAGCCCCGTCCTGTTCAGCGAATAACTGGACGGCCCGCTTGCCCTGTGCCAGTGTCTGCACCAATCTGACTCGGTTGCTGGGGTAACTGATGCCGGTCAAGACGCCCGGATCGAACAGAACGGGAAGGACTTTGCCCTTGCGAGCCTGCCATTGGATGCTGGCCCTGCCGAGCGCGAAATCGGCTTGGATACGAACATCGTTCCGGACCGATTCGGCCAGGCGCCTCGCCTCCTCGGAAGATGGGGCGCCAGTCGCCTGGGACGCCTCCTGCTCTGCCACGCCTTCAGGAGACTCCGGACGGGCTGCGGCCGCTCGAGCGCTGAAGTGCAGCACCAGCAACCCGCCGATCAACAGGGCTGTTCCCGATGGCGCCGCCCCCGCTAAAGGTGGCGGAGGGCGTTTTTGGTTTGGGCGGCGAGGCAATTGCAGCAGCCGGGTCATAGCGGGCAGGGCAACGTACACGACGAAGAAGGCCGCGACGAGAGCGAGGAACGCTGCCGCTCCAGCCGGAAAACGGAGAGCAGCCCAGGCCAGGAACAGCCAACCGGTGATTCGAACGGCCCTCCTGCCTGCCGCATTCTCAATGCGGAATCCCCATACCCAGACCGCCAGCGCAAGCAGGGCAGGCCAACCCATCCCCACAGCGCCCAGAAACGACGCTGCAACCGGCGTGTTCAACACCTCAACGGTGAGCGCGCTTCCCGGTTGCTGCACCGGGGCGACCAGGCTGATGTAAGGCGGGAGGGAGGCTCTTTGGGTGAGCGTGATTTGGCCGAGTTGAATCAGAGCCACCGCCCCCAGAGCAAGAGCCAGCAAGCCCAAGACTGTTCCCACGACGTGCCGACTGCTGAATCTCCAGGTCCCCGGTCGAAGTGCCCAACCCCAGGCCGCAACCGCGCAGCCAAGCGCAACCATGGCCTCGAAGACCGCCCGGAGCGCGGCCTCGCGGTGCCCGCCGTTGAAAGTCCGCGCTAGCACCGCGAAGCCCGAAGTGTCTGCGACACCGCCGGCGGGCGTCAGAGAGCCTCCGCGGTAAGCGAGCCTTTGGCCTGCGTCCGGCTCAAGTTTCCACTCGGCCAGCAGCACCGGAGCGCGCACGATGGGCGCCGACGCCGTCACACGCCGGGCCTGGTTGGACCGTTGGGCCAGCTTGAGATGGACCGTGACGACGGCATTGGGGTCCTGGTGGCTTTGGGGCAATGGAATCAGATCGGCTTGCGCGTCTTTCACGGGCACAACCGAAGCGCCCTTCACCGTTGCCGACCAGAGTTGGGCGCCTTGGGGACAGGTAATGGCGAAGAAAGGGTCTCCGCGGTTCTTAACAAAGTACTGCGCATCCGTGAGCACCTGGCCTTGCTTGGAGACTTGGGTTCTGAGCCAGGCCCGATCCACGACCTGGCTGAGCGTCTTGCCCTGGGCCAGCGGACTCAGCGCGAGTTTCAGATCAAAGGGCCGGGCGATGTAACGGTAGGCGGCGAGGATGGGCGCGCCGAAAAACAAACGGTATTCAGCCGGCACTTCGCGCGTCTCCAGCGCCACAAGACCGCTGGACACCGACACCGGTTTGACCCGGAACTGATACGTGCTGGTGATCAACGTGTACCCTTGCTCCGAGACCGCGTCCAAGGGGCGCGCGCCCGTGAAAGCAAGCGTCTCGCCCTGAGCCTGGAAGGGGCGCTCGTAAGTGGCCAGCAGTGTGTAAGCCCCCGACACCGGCCTGTGCAATTGCACCCGGTACGTGCCATTGGTGCGTTGCCAGCTTCCGATGTCCTTGCCGGTGAACTCCACGTTGAAATACTCGGACGACAAACCGACTTTGAAACTCGATACGGGCGCTCCTGAAATTGCGTAGTTGATCACGCTGCTCCCGTAGGCGACTCCTTCGCCAATCGAGAACAGGTGCAGGGCGTCCGCCTGAACGGTCTGTGGCAACCGCTCGACGCGAAGGCTGGCTTGCCAGGCGCGGTCGCTGAGCCGGAAGGCGGCCTGGAGCCGGGCGACCTTGCGCGGGAAGAAGGCTGTCGCCATTGGGGACAAGCCTTGCGTACGCTCGGGCGTCAAGCGGAATCCCTCGTCCGCCGAGACCCCAATCTGCGCGCGCACCGATTTGGCCGCGGCGACCTCCACGGACGGGAGCGTCCAGGAAGGTTGGCCCAAAGCGGTGTTCCGCTCCAGCCGGAGTTGGATGATCTGCCGCCCGGACACAGGCTGTCCATACACGAGCCGCAGTTCCGCCTCCGCCTGGCCCTGCGGTTCACGTTGGAAATAGTCTGCCAACCCCGGGGCATCAAGGCGGGCGATGCCGTATCCTTTCGGCACCCGGAGCAGCAACTCGCGCAACGGGGCCTCGCGGATATCCGCCTCGATTTCGGCGCTGATCGAGAGTTCGTTTTCCCCAAGGTTATAGGCCAGAATCTCGGAAACGCCCAGTTCCGGCAAGACCTGGCCGGCCTGGATGACGAGGTCAAAATCGGCGCTTGCAAACCGATACACGAACTGCTGGGCGCCGCCCTTCCGGAAAGCGGCCCGCGTGGCCTCAGTTTCCGGAAACTGCTCCGGCGAGACCTGGGATAGGCCTTTCGCCTCGGTCACTTCGATCTTCACCGCGCCTTCGTTTACTACGCGATAGCAGCCCGAGAAGCGCGTCGCCCCGAGGGGTTGGAGGTGGACCGCCTGCATGCTCTGCGGAAACGCCCCCAACGGCGTCTGCACCTGGACCTGCAAACCGAACTGATCGCGTTGGGTTTGGTTGAAGCGCGCGATCAACCGCCGCTCCGACGAATTCGGAACCGGCTCGATATTCCACGACAGCAAATCGTCCGCCAGCACCCGGGTGACCTCTCCCGCGCCCCGCACCAACAACGTCACCTGGTCTGTCTCTCCTTGCATGACCTTGAAGCCGAGCAACGCCGTCTGGCTCATTACCCCGGGGCTGACGCTAATCTGCGAGAGCATCTCGGCAGCATAGAACAACTTGCCCTCACCCTCCGGCCTGGCCTCTTTCCAGGACAATTTCACCGAACCGTCGGGCGGCAGATAACTCAGAAAGCTGCTTCCCGCGCGCACGGGCCAAGCCGCCCCGGCGAATTCGAACTGCGTATCCGCCGGCAGGCCCCGCAACTCGATTGGCGCTAAAGGGCAGGGCGCTACCCGGAAGACGGTGCTCTTCCAGCCTTCCCC
>JBJKSV010000701.1:0-3647 GCA_046703605.1 Limisphaerales bacterium | reverse complement strand
ATTTGGCGGAATAGGAGGCAGCCTCGCCATGCGCCGGTTTTCCCAACGCAGTTCCCTGGTGACGCTCAGCGAGATCAACATCACGCCTCTCTTGGACCTGGCCTTCGTCCTGCTCATCATTTTCGTCATCACCACGCCGCTTTTGGAACAAGGCATGCCTCTCCAACTGCCTCGGGGAGGGCAACCCGACCGCCGGCTCGACCAAGCCGATATCCGCACGGTGGACCTCACTCGGCAGGGCATCTATCTCCTCAACCGCCGGCGCATGCCTCTGGACCAGATTGTTTCCCTCCTGGTCCGCGATTTTCACGCCAACCCCAACCTCGTCATCTACATTCGGGCCGATAAGAACGGCACGGTTGGCGACCTCCTGGCCCTGGTGGATCGCTGCGTGCAGAACGGCATGACGAGAATGAACTTCCGCCAGGAACCACCCGTTAGCTCCCGATGAACCGGCTTCAAAAGAAATGTCTTATCATTTCTATTGGCTTGCACGGCCTGCTCCTCGCGCTGCTCGTGTTCGGTCCGGGTTTCCTCGCCCCTTCCAACAAACAGCCTCCGGTCCCGCCACCCATCGATTTTGTTCCTCTGCAAGTGATTAATGAAGCCCTCGCCGGCGGAGGCAATCCTCAAGGCAGGCTCCCAACCTCCCCTCCTTCCGTTCCCGCCCAGCCCGAACACCACGCGATAGCCCCGCCGCCTCCGCACCATCCGCCGCCTCGACACAATCCACCCCCGCCCGAGCGCGTGGCCGAGCCGCAAGTCCATCGGGAAGTGCCGAAGGAGGCGCCTAAACCAGAATCTGATTCGCTCCAACCCGCCCACAAGTGGAAACCTCGAAAGCCGCAAATCAGCACTCATCTCATCACCCGCGAGGACACCCGCGCCGAATCCAGGCGGAGGGACCAACGGCGAGCCAGAGAAGAAGCTCGAAGACTGGAGGCGGAGCGGCGGCGGCTGGCTTCGCGTATTGTCCAAACGGCCGATGCCCTTGGGAGTAGCCTCTCCTCCAGCGGCATCCATATCGAGTTCAAAGGCCCCGGCGGCGGCGGCGTCCCTTACGCCGGCTTTCTCCAGGCAGTCTATAGCCTCTACGACCAAGCCTGGGTCCTGCCCAATGGCGTGGCGGACAGAAACGCCACCGCCGTCGCTTCAGTGACGATCGCCCGCGACGGAACCGTCCTCCAGGCCCGGATCACGCGCTCCTCGGGCAATCCTGAGGTGGACCGCTCTGTCAGGGCCGCCCTGGACCGGGTGACTCGCACCCCGCCTTTCCCCGAAGGCGCCACGGAGACCGAGCGCACGATCACCATCAATTTTAACGCCCAAGCTAAACAACCAATGTGATGAAACAGACAACTCGACTTAAGTTCACTTCCTTAACCATAGCGCTAGCCGGCGCCGCCACGCTCGCCTCCGCCCAGATCAACCTCTACAGGGAGACGACGCCCGGCAACGCGCGTCCCATCCTGGTCTCGGTGAGCGGCCTCTCCAGCGAAGCACGCCGCCTCCTGGAATTTGACCTTTACGTCCAGGGATTCGCGTTCACGAATGAAGGCGCGGCTCAGTACCTAATCAGCGGCAGCGGCGGTCCGAACCTGCAAGCGCGCGCCATCGACCGGATCAACCGCAAGACCCTGGTCGCCCGAGCCTATAGTGGAGCCAGCCTGCACCGTGAAGTCCATGCCTTTACCGATGACTTTGTCGAGGCCCTGGGCCGGAAGGGCATCGCCCAGACCAAGATCGCCTTCCGGCACGACACCGGGCCGGGCGCCAGCGAGGTTTACGTCTCGGATTTCGACGGTTATGACCCCCAGGCGGTGACCCACGACCATGTCCTGGTGGATGGACCGGCGTGGGTGCCAGGCCACTTGGCCCTCTATTACACCTCCTACAGGCGGGTTAACCCGGACATCTTCTACCAGGACCTGTCCACCGGGCAACGGCGGGTGGTGGCGGCCTATTCCGGGTTGAACGCCAGCCCGGCGGTTTCTCCGGATGGCACGCGCGTGGCGATGATACTCAGCAAGGCGGGGAACCCGGACGTTTATGTTTGCGACCGTGACGGTTCGCACCTCAAACAGTTGACGTTCACCCATCAGGACCAGTCCTCGCCCTGCTGGTCTCCGGATGGCAAATGGGTCTGCTTTGCCGGAAAGGTCCGAGGCCGGCGCATGCTCTGCAAGGTGCCGGCAGCGGGTGGACGCGTGCAGCGCATCGTCACCGCCGGCGCCTCCGCTCCCTCGGAGCCGGCGTGGTCTCCGGATGGCAAATGGATTGCCTTCACGGCGCAGTGGCGCGATTTCGCCATCTGCGTCGTGCCCGCGACCGGCGGCGAGGTTTTCGTCCTCGTCAATGGAGAAGACCCTTCCTGGGCGCCCAATTCGCGCACGTTGGTTTTCTCTCGGCACAGAGGCGGGCGGCATGTGCTCTCTCTGCTTGACGTGCCAACCAAACAAGTCAAGGATGTCACCCAGATTTCAGGCAGTAACTCACAACCCAGTTGGGCCAAGTAGCCCGGCTATCGAAAGACCAGAAAAATGAAACTGACCAAGTTTGCGAAAGTAATGGCATTAGGCTCGGCCCTGACCATCGCCGCGGCCGGCTGTCACAAGCGGCCTACACCCCTGACGGTCCTGCCCTCAGAACGAGGCGCCCTTATCGGCGACCAGGCCGCTAGCGGCCCCTCGCCCGGTGGAACCCTCAGCCAGGGCCAGCCGATAAACTCCGAACAGATCGGCAAAGAGGGCATACCGACCTCCAATGAGTTCAATCCCGCTGACATGACCCAGGACCGGGCCACCCTCGCCTCCGACACCGTTCACTTCGACTTCGACAGCTCCGTGGTCAAGTCAAGCGAGCAGTCCAAGATTGATGCCGTGGCCGCCGCCCTGAAGAGTAATCCGACTGACAAACTGCTCATTGAGGGCAACTGTGACGAGCGCGGCACCGAACAGTATAATCTCGCTCTGGGCGAGCGCCGCGCGTTGGCCTTGCGCGAGGCCCTGGCCCTGGACGGCATCGACCCGCTCCGAATCCGCACCATAAGCTATGGTGAAGACAAGCCGGTGGACCCCGCTCACACTCCGGCCGCCTGGGCCAAGAACCGCCGCGGCGATTTCGTGCTGTTGACGCCGAAATAGCACCCGCTTAGCCCCGGGATGGTGGATGATGGATGGTGGATGGCGTGCGCGCTCCACCCCTTCTGGTCCGACCCGTCGAACCACCTCACCGGTGCTACTTCGCAACGCTCTACGACCGCTGCTAATGCATCCAGCGGCATTTCTCATTAAACATTGCGCATTTGCCATTCTCCATTGGCAATGCCAAATGCGTAATGCCTGATGCCCAACGCGTAATGAGACCGCAACCTCATACACAGTGGTTAACCTGTTTGCTTATCAATTCAGTGATTCATTCATCCATCACCGCACTACCTGACCTTTCCATCGCCCGCCATCCATCGTCCGCCCGGCATCATCCCCCATCCACCTCTGCCTGATCCCAGTTGCCTGCCCATTAGCCGACCCACTAATCCATCATCCATCGCTCCACCATCCATCATCCCCCCCGCCAGCCCAATGCCTCGTCATTCCAATCCCTGCGCGCTCGACGCCTTCTGGCAAGCCATCGAGTCGGTTCGCGGA
>JBJKSV010000700.1:0-4298 GCA_046703605.1 Limisphaerales bacterium | reverse complement strand
GAGCGATTCTCGCCGGTCTCGGAAGAAGTCCGAGGCGAGATGCGGCGCGACCTCTTTCCAGCCTGGATGCCCCAGAACGCCTTCGTGCTGGGCTGGGTTGGGCGCAACCAGTGGCGGAAGCAGAACTGGGTTCTCTACTGCCTGCTCTACCTGAGCGGGGGCGAGGGGTTCGGCTTGCCCGCTTGGGAAGCGATGTGCGCCGCGCTGCCGGTGGTCTATACGAATTACTCGGCGCCTGGAGAGTTTCTGAGCCGCGGGGACGCGGGCTTGCCAGTCGGAGGCATTTTGCAGCCGGAGCCCAAGACCTGCATCTGGCGGATGGTGGCGGACATACCCCAAGCCATTGAGGCCGTTCGCCGGCTCTATTTCGACCGGAGGCTGGCGCGAGAGCTGGGGGCGAACGGCAGGAGGTTTGTGGAGGGCTTTGGCGTTGAGGCCGTGGTGGAGGCCTGGCACGACACCTTCCAACATCTCGTCTGCGGCCCGGTGCCGCGGGTCTGCGGGCCTGTCGCCTCGATTGCCGACGCGGTGGAGTAATCGCGACACCGCCGCCGGACCTCTTGGCGGATGAATTCGTTCATCCGGCAGTGTCCGGTTGTTGCCGCAGACGCGTACGCGCCTTGGCTTGGAGGATGGCGATGAAATTGCCAAACCGGACGTAGGTTTCATATTCCGCGCACTCTTCCCGCGTGAGGGCACCTTGGTCGCACCGGTCGGCTAGCTCATCAATCCGCCGTCCAGGGATGTCCGCCGCGCGCCACCGGGCCAATGGGGATGCGTCCGGAGTAAAAATCGTCAAGGAGCTTGAAGGCCTGAGGGTCGTATTGTTTGAGGCCGGCAGGGCCGTTAGCCGGTTTGGGGCCGGTCATTGCCAGGTCGCCGTGGGTGCCGAAGTACCACATCGACAATTCGGCGAAAAACTCATCGGCGTTCGACGCCGCGTATGACCCTTTCCAAAGGCCTTTGGCCAGAGACCGCCGGTACTGCTGGTTGAGCCGTTCCACAACATTGAGCGGGATGCCGTATTGGCGAATAGCGTGGGCGAACTCGTGAACGAGGATGTCGCGCCCGTAATAATGCTCGTGTTTCAGTTTGAGGAGGTTTTCCTCGCCGACGGAGGTGAGGCGTCCGCCCAGGCCGCGAGTGCGTTGGTCGATGGTTTCTCCGTGATATTCGGGCAAGGGCTTGCCTTTAAGGCGGCGAAATTCCGGCAGGTCCGAGGTCACCTGGTGCCGGCCGATAATATGCACTTGGACTCCCGATGCCACGAGGTTGGAGGCCACCATCGGCAGATGTTTAAGTTGCCGGGAAATTCGGGCGCAGGCCGCGTAGAGGGCCTTGTCCGCTACCACGGCGGGCGCCTTGATCGGGATACCTTGACAAATCAATTCTTTAGCGAAAAAGCCCTGCTCTGCCGGGTTGAGTCGGATAATTTCGGGCGGAGTGGGAGCGGCCTGGGGCGCAGACAGGGCGGCGATTGGGCTGGCAGCGGCCAAGACCGAAACAAGGGCGGCGATAAAATCAAGGTTGTGCAGAGGCATGTCGATGGTTGTAACCGATCCCTCCAAGGAAACCAATTGAAAGTTGGCACCGGCTGCATAGCCCCCATTGGCTGACTGGTGCTCATTGAAGCGGTGCTGCAGTCTCCTTAGGGAACCACCTTTGCTCTTGGTTGTGCCGCTCGGCGGTCATATCGTTCCAGCATGACCATGACGAACTTGTTCCGCCCTTCAACCGTTGGCCCGGCCCTCTGTGTGGTGCTGGCATCACGTGCCGTTGCCGCCGCACCAGTGAGCCCTTGGCGCTCGCCTGACGCCGCTGAGGTTTCGACTTCGCGCTCCGGCTATTCGAAACTGATGCCCACGGAGGTGATTACGGACGCCCTCCCGTGCCAGGCCCTGCCCTTGCCGCTCTCGGACGTGCGCCTGACCGGGGGACCGCTCAAACACGCCCAGGAACTCGACGCGCGCTACTTGCTCAAACTCGACCCCGACCAAATCCTCTATTACTTGCGCAAAGCCGCTGGCCTGCAGCCCAAGGCCAGCCACGGTGACGGCGGTTGGGACGGTCCGGGCCGGGACCTGGCCGGCCACATCGCCGGGCACTATCTCTCGGCGCTGAGCTACATGTACGCCGCGACGGGCGATCCCCGATTCAAACAGCGGGCGGATTACATGGTCGAACAACTCAAGGAAATTCAGGACAAACAGGGCGACGGCTACATCGGCGCGCTCATGGGCGCGGAGCGGGTGGGAGGCACGAACCGGTTGGTGCAGGGCAAGACGCTTTTCGAAGAGGTGGCTCGCCGCCAGATCCGGTCGTCCCCCTTCGACCTGAACGGCATGTGGTCGCCATGGTACGTGGAGCACAAGATTTTCGCGGGGCTGCGCGACGCCTATCACTATACCGGGAACCGGCAGGCGCTGGAAGTCGAGATCAAATTCGCTGGATGGGTCTCGACGATCGTCACTCACCTGACGGACGCTCAGGACCAGCGGATGTTGCGCACCGAATTCGGCGGCATGAACGAAGTCCTGGCCGACCTCTACGCCGACACCGGCGACCGGCGCTGGCTCGCTCTGTCCGGCAAGTTTGAGCATCGGGCGGTAGTGGACCCGCTGGCGCATCATGAAGACATTCTGGGCGGGCTTCACGAAAACACCCAAGTGCCCAAACTCATTGGAGAGTTGGCCCGTTACATATTCACCGGTAACAAGACAGACGGTTCAGCCGCCAAATTCTTCTGGAACCAGGTCGTGTTTCACCACAGCTTCGCCACCGGCGGCGCCGGCCACAATGAATACTTCGGGCCGCCCGACAAGCTCAACGACATCGTCGAAGGACGTGACGACGAATCCTGCCCGGTCTATAACATGTTGAAAATGACGCGGACGTTGTTCGCGATTCGGCCGGAGGCCAAGTACGCCGACTTCCTCGAGCGGGCCTTGTTCAACCATGTGCTGGCCTCGATTGATCCGAACGACGGCCAGACGTGTTACATGGTGCCGGTGGGCCAGGGCGTCCAGCACGAGTACCAGGACATGTTCCGCAGCTTCACCTGCTGCGTTGGCACCGGCATGGAGGATCACGCCCTGCTCGGCTACGGCATCTACTACGAGTCGGGCGACAAGCTCTGGGTCAACCTCTACGCCCCCTCGACCGCGCGCTGGCGAGCCGAAGGCGTGAACCTGAAAATGCAAACCGACTTCCCCGAAGGCCAACATGCCGCCCTGGAGTTCGAGCTTCACTCGCCGAAAAACTTTACGGTGGCGTTGCGCCGGCCGGCCTGGGCCGGCAAAGAGTTTGCGGTGACAATCAATGGCCGGCCCGTCCACCCTCTGCCTCCGCCCGATTCCTACGTCGAGGTGAGTCGGCGCTGGCGCAACGGTGATACGGCGACGTTGGTCCTGCCAAAACGCCTTCACGAGCAGCCCCTGCCGGATAATCCGCGCCGCGTCGCTTTGATGTGGGGGCCGCTCGTGCTGGCAGGGGACTTGGGTCCGATCAAACCCCAACGCGCCCATCCCCGCCGAAGCGATTCACCAGAAATTCGCTTCCTGGCCGCGGACCAGCCCCCTTCGCGCTGGCTCAAGCCGGTGGCCGGTGAGCCTGGCACCTTCCGCACCGACGGCGTCGGACGCCCCAAGGATGTGACCCTCAAACCGTTTTACCTTTTGCCAGAACGCACCTACGGCATTTACTGGGAGATAGCCAAGAAGTAGGGGTCAACCAAGCCTCTCAGAGGCCACAGGGGGGGCACGGCGACGCGCAGCCAAGTCGCTTCCGCCGAGTTCCGACCATCCCCATGCTCCGGCGCCCTGCCCGCAGAAGAGCTCGATGGTCTCCCTGTTCAATCAGCGTTTACTAGCGTGGATTTGCCGTTGAGGGTCTGGCCGCGCCAAATCGCAAATCGCAAATCGAAAATCACTTATGTCACCTAAAATGTAACGATCGCGTAACGGTTACATTTTCTCTAACCCACTCCCTCCCAACCCCTTCCACAAGCTCCAATTCTTTCCCGCGTAACACCTCCACCTCCTTAGAGGCCCGCGCTCTAAAGCATCGGGCCGCCAGACAAAACGCTATGAATGTGAACTCTGAATTTTGCACCGATATCCGCGCGTTGGTGGCCGCCAGCGCAAATACTATGCCCCTTCCGCCGGATTGCGCTGCCCTCCAATCCCAAATCGCAAATGCCCAGAACTCAACCTTCCCTGAAATTGCCACCTCCGGAAACCTGCAGAAGGCTGCGGAAACCTGCGGAAGGTTCAAATGTGCCCTTCTGCTGTTCAGGGCCG
>JBJKSV010000699.1:0-2947 GCA_046703605.1 Limisphaerales bacterium | reverse complement strand
CGTGGTGGACGAGCTCTCCGGGGCGGAAATGCCCGAATCGGAGTTCTACGGCCTGCAGGTGACTGAGCTTCGGAACAGTGCCGATCCTTCTTGCTGGAACCAGGCAGTCCTCGACGCGGCGCCACCGATCCAACCCGCTCAGGCAGACCAGGACATCACAGTCGAATAGCCGCTTGTCAATTCAACGCTCGGTGCTTTTGGCGCTTCTGGAGAGAATGTTCCCGTTGTTATCAATTATGGGAAACCACCTCTGGCGGTCGGTCGCCGCTCCGAGCGGGGTGTGACGGTTACTCCGAACCAGGGCCATGTAGAAGATGTCCGCAAACTTCGGGTCGGGGTATTTAATGAACGTGCCGCCCTGCCGGAGGATGTAGGCGGCTCCATTGTGATTGTCGTGCGCGGATAGTCGGAAGCCAGCCAACCGGAGCTTGCACCGTCACGCGGTAGTGTGGCCGAGGGCCGGCTTGCGCCGGAAGGCACCGGAAGATGCCTTGGTCACCCTCGGCACATGAGCCGAGCTATGGTTTGGCCCCTTTCGACAGGGGCACCGAGCTTGGCCCGGCTCAGGCGCAATTGTTATCCCGAATAAGATGTCAAAGTGCGGAGGCGATTGGCCGGCGGGTTTGGCCGCCGGCGGGCAAGGGCCTGCTCAAAATTAGCGCAACATGGTGCAAGACGGTGCAAGACGGTGCAATTTGGCGCAAGGGCGGGCGGCACTTCCGCTGGCGTGGAGTGTGCGTTTGGCGAGGAGGGGCGGCGGCGGGGGGGCATTTTTGGTGTCTATAGGCGTCCATAGCTGACTTATAGGAGATCTTGGATTTGCGATTGAAGGGGGCGCGTTTTTGGTGGCTGTAGGCGACCATGGATACCTTATACGTGTCTATGGGTGAGGGGCGGCTCCTTGCGCCAAGGCCAGCGCACCCGCCGCTTTGAACCTTCCACAGGTTTCCGCAGGCTTCCGTAGGTTTCCACAGGTTTCCGCAGGCTGCGTTCTTTGGTTTGCATAGGTTTGTATTGGTTAGTCTTGTCCGGGCCGCGCCAACGAGGCGGGCCTCAGACGACAAACGGCTAATCGCCGTTGATAAATGCTGATGGGGGGCTTCACGGGTGGGGCGGGCGCGGGGTTGGCGTGTTTTTGGCTAAACTTGGTTAAACTTACCTAAACTTGGCTGAACGGGGGTTGGACCGCTACGCCGGGTTGAGCTGTTGTTGCGTGCCGGTGGGCGAGGTCGAGGGTCAGTTGGTGACGGTGTTGCGGTAATGTTCATGGTGTCATTTGGTTGTTCGGGTCCGGGCTATTGGAGCACGGGCTTCTGATAGGGAGAGGCGTTACGCGGGAGCGAAAATGGGTCTTTGGAAGACGTTGCCAGGGTGTCAGTTAGAGAAAATGTAACGGTTACGCGATCGTTACACTTTAGGTGACATAGAGGCACCAAAAGCTGAAAGCTGAAAGCAGAAAACAGAATTTGGGAAAGCGGAAGACAGCCCATGGCCATCTTAGATTTGCGAGTTGGGATTCGTCCGGGGGCTGTCGGCGAAGCATGGGCGCATGCGGTTATGGCCCGAAGGCTGGCGGGAACAGGTGCAAAGAGTCGCTCCCGGAGGCCGGTTGGGCGGTGGGGGTGAGGTGTCGGGTTTCATCGGAGTGAAGAAATCACTCAGATTTACCCAGATTTACTCAGATTTGGTCAGATAAGGGGCGTGAGGCGTGAGCGCGTAAGGCAGCGGGGCGATGGGTGTCATGGGTGCTGCCGTTGGCGGGTGGTTAGGGTGTATGGCGCTGAGATGATTGGAGACGTTTTCAGTCATGGGGAAAGTTTAAGGCGGCGGAGGAGAGAAAGCTTCTTAGTGAAAAGAGGTTTTTACTAAGAGACTGGGGAGAGGCCGGTGGCCAAGAGGGACAGGATCGTTGCGGGAAGCGTTGAGACGGTTGGGCTGGCTGGAAAGCGAAGTGGGGGGTGCGCCCCAACCATTGTCAATCCGCAAATCCACAAATGACCCAAGCTATGGGCTGACCCCGCTTCCGGTTTACCACGCGAAAGCGTTTCACCGGCTGCTGGCATTACGGCCGGCGGCTTTGCGCCAGCGGCTCTTGCGGCAGATTGAGTGGCCGGCCGACAATCCTTATCACCGCGGCGACTTTGAGGTTCCCGACGACACGGGCCGGGACGCGCAAATCCTCATTTATGAAGCGTGGACGATTACCTATTGGGCGGATCACGCGGTCAAGGAGTTGCGCGTGGTGGACGTAAAGCGCCAGACTCGCTGAGCGCGGGCGGGTTCAGCGCGGCTGCGGATGTAACGCTGTCATCGGCTTCAGCCAGCAACAATTGCTCTTCGCCTCCGCCCGGATCGACGACTATTGCCGTCTGCCGGATGCCTCGCCGAGGGTTTCCATGAAGCGGTGCCGATCCCTGTCATCCCGCTCCGAACGAGCGCGAATAGGAGGGCTACAGAGCGCGCTCGGCAAGCCGGGCCCGGGCGTTGAACCCTAGCAGGCGCACAGTGGCGCGGCCGGTCGCCGTGAGTGGCTCGATGCGGACGCCATCAACCCGGAAGTGCGCCGCCCAAGTCTGCTTTCGAGGCTGGAACAACAATACCACCTCTCCAGTCTGTGGGTCCAGCGATGAAAGGTCGGTTCCCTTGCGCCGATTGCACAAGGCGCAGCAGAGCGCCAAGTTGTCCGCAGACGTGGCTCCTCCATGCTTTTCCGCAACGACATGGTCCACCTCGTGCAGAGCGTAGCAAATACTCTCTGAAATTCCGCAGTACTCGCAACAGCCTTTCGCACGGTCCCGGACCAGCCGCCGCAATTCCATCGGCACATAGGTTGAACTCATCGCCCATTCAGGCCTTTAGTTTCGAGGTGGCTCGCGCCTTGGCCATGCGCACGAGGTGCTCGACCAGTTCGTAACGCTGCCACTCGGCCTCTTCTTCGGCGGTCAGC
>JBJKSV010000698.1:0-4596 GCA_046703605.1 Limisphaerales bacterium | reverse complement strand
GGTGAAGCTGGTAGAGACCGAAACTCAAGACCTGACTGGTCATCGGCTCGAAGCTTCGGATTTCCATGCGTTGCTCTCACCTGACCCGGTGCGCGAAATCCTAAGCTGGCTGAATGATCCCAAGTCAGGCCAGGCCAAGTTGACCGCGCAGCAGTGGGAAGCCTTCTGCCATTCGTGCAAAGACAAGTTCGGCTTCCATCCGATGAAGGACGGGCCGCTCCGGGCGGCGGAGATGTTGGGCCTGCGTCAGGGGAACTGGAAACAGGTATGGGACCGGTTCCGAGAGGCGCCCAAACGTTACCCGAACCTGCCGGGCTGGCTGCGGAAGGCCAAGCCGCACGCGCAAGGCGACCTGTTCCTGAGGGAGGCGAAGGAGGAAGATGATGAGGTTTGGCCGCAGTCCAACGAGGCGCACGAGGCCGCCCTCCGCAACGTCCTCAAGGGCTGCGCGGGAAAAACGGTCCAGGCCGTGGTCGAGCGGGTCAGGGAGGCGGAGGAATCTCACGGCAAACGGCGGAACTGGGTCTGGGCCGAGCTTGATCAGGCACCCCTCGCGGTCGCCCTGGCACACCTGGCTACGCTGGCGGAGACCTGCGGAAAGCCGCTTGCGGGCGGTGCGATGGACGATCTCGTAGCCGCCTACGTCAACGGCGGCTGGTGTGCCGATGCCGCCGTGCTCGATGCGCTGGGCGTCGTTGAGAAGAAAGACGACGTCGAGGCGGTGCAGACGGTCATCCGGACGGTGTATCTGCCCTGGCTGGAGGCCGGCGCCCTGGCCTTTCAGAAGTTGGCATCCGGCTCGAGCCTCTCGCTCGTAAATCACGCGCAAGATGCCCCTGCCACTTTGTCACAAATCCCCATGGGCACGGTCATCCTGTTCGCGGACGGATTGCGGTTCGATCTGGCCCAGAAACTCAAAGCCAGACTGGCGGAGAAGGGGTTGCAGTTCGAGCTGGCCTGGCGCTGGACAGCCTTGCCGACCGTGACGCCTACAGCCAAGCCCGCCGCCTCGCCCATTGCGGAATTGTTCTCGGGCGACGAAAGCTGCGAGGAGTTCAGGCCCCGGATCAAGGATGGCGGCAAAGATCTGACCATCGACCGGTTTAGGCAACTCCTGGAGGAACGCGGCTGTCAGGTGCTCAGCGACAAGAAACTGGGCCAGCCGGACGGCGTGGCCTGGCAGGAGTATGGCAGCATCGACAGCACCGGCCACAAGGAAGGCTGGAAGCTGGCCAAACGTGTGCCGGAGGAGCTGGAGGGCCTCCTTGGGTCCATTCTGGGCCTCCTGGAGGGTGGCTGGAAGAAGGTCAGGGTGGTGACCGATCACGGCTGGCTCCTGGTGCCGGGAGGACTGCCGAAGCTCGACTTACCAAAATACCTGGCCGAAACCCGATGGGGCCGGTGTGCGCTTATCAAAGAGGGTGTGAAGAGTGATTATCCCACCGTGCCGTGGCACTGGGCAGAGACGGTCCATATTGCCGTGCCGCCCGGCTTGGGGGCATTCAAGGCCAGCCTGGAATACGCCCACGGCGGATTGAGCGTGCAGGAATGCCTGGTGCCCGAGTTGACGGTTACGGCCATCCCGCCTGCTGCCGGAGAGGTTTCGATTTCCGCCCTAAGATGGGTCGGACTTCGCTGCCGCATCCGGGCCGGCGCCGGTGCCGTTGGACTCCTGGCTGACATCCGGGAGAGCATCGCGGACAAGTCCACCTCCCTCGTCGCCAAACCCAAAGAAATCGAACCTGACGGTCAGACCTCGCTCCTGGTGCTGGATGACCGGAAGTCGGGAGCCAAGGCCACTGTCGTCCTTGTGGACGCCAGCGACGTCGTACTCGCCAAATTCCCGACCGTGATCGGAGCGTAACCGCACAGTGAAGCCAAAACCTGCACCGCCGCAGAGAAGCACAAAAGGCTCAAGTAAGAACGGCCTTTCGCTTTTGCGATTTTTGCGCCTTTTTGTGGCTAAATGATTTATGGAGCTTGATGCCATCGACAAACTTGCCGCCAAGGCCTTCGAAGGGTACATCGTGCGGAAGGATTTGGTCAGGAAGTTTAAGGGCCAATACCCGGTGCCCACCTACGTCGCCGAGTTCCTGCTCGGACGCTACTGTTCCTCGACCGACGAGAAGGAGATCGAGGAGGGCTTGCAGGTTGTGCAGCGGCAGTTGGCCGACCGCACCGTGCGCCCTGGCGAAGAGGAGTATTTCAAGTCCAAGGCCCGCGAGAGCGGCTCGATCCGCATCATTGACATCATCACCGCCCGGCTGGACGCCAAGACCGATTCCTACGTGGCGGAGCTGCCGAGCCTGCGCCTGCGCGACGTGCGGATTACGCCCGCGCTGGTTCAACAGCATGATCGGATGCTCACGGGCGGTTTCTACGCCGAGATCCAGATGGTCTATGATGCGACCATCGCCGAGGAGCAATCGGGTCGGCCTTTTGGGGTCGAGAGCATCCGGGAAATCCAACTCTCGAAGCGGGATGTCCTGGAAGCGATGTATCGCGGGCGCGAGGTGTTCAACCTGGAGGAGTGGAAGCGCCTGTTGCTCCGCAGCATCGGCCTGGAGCCGGAGGTCCTCACCCCGCGCATGATGGACGTGGTGCTGCTGCGGATGGTGCCCTTTGTGGAGCGCAACTACAACATGGTGGAGCTGGGGCCGCGCGGCACCGGCAAGAGCCATATTTTCCAGCAGGTGTCGCCCTATGCTCACCTGGTCTCCGGCGGAAAGACCACAGTCGCCAGAATGTTCGTGAACATGGCCAGCGGCCAGCGCGGCTTGGTCTGCCAGTACGACGTGGTCTGCTTCGATGAAATCTCCGGCGTCTCCTTCGACCAAAAGGACGGCATCAACATCATGAAGGGCTACATGGAGTCGGGCGAATTCAGCCGTGGCAAGGAGAGCATCCGGGCTGACGGCTGCGTGGTCATGGTCGGCAATTTCGACGTGGACGTGGAGCACCAGCAGCGCATCGGGCACCTCTTTGGCCCCCTGCCACAGGAAATGCGCGACGACACGGCCTTTCAAGACCGCATCCATTCCTATCTGCCAGGCTGGGATGTACCCAAGGTCTCAGCGCAGTTGTTTACCGACCACTTCGGCTTGGTCAGCGATTTCCTGTCGGAGTGCTGGACGCATCTGCGCAAACAAAGCCGGTTGCCCGCGCTCCAGGGTCGCGTCTTCTTCGGCGGCGCGCTGAGCGGGCGCGATACGTGGGCAGCGCAGAAGACGGTCAGCGGCTTGCTTAAGCTCCTCTTTCCCAACCCGGATGCCCCGATCTCAGAGGAGGCCCTGGAATGGGCCGTGCGGCTGGCGCTGGAGTGCCGCCGCCGTGTAAAGGAGCAACAGAAGCGGATCGGCTCAGCGGAGTTCAGGAACACCCACTTCAGCTATACGCTGGGCCAGGACGGCGTGGAGAAGTTCGTGGTCACGCCGGAATTGCACAGCGAGGACAGCATCGGCTCCGACCCGCTGCCGCCCGGCCAAATATGGACCATCAGCCCAGGTGGGCTGGACGAGAACGCCGGGCTTTACCGGATCGAAGTCACCGAAGGCCCCGGTTCCGGTGTGCGCATCCTGAATCGGCCCGCACCAGCTCCGTTTTCCGAGAGCGTCCGCTATGCCGAGCAGAACCTTTACTCCCGCGCCAAGCAGTTGGCCGGTGACCGCGACCCACGCCAGCATGAGTTCTCAGTTCAGCTCCGGGCTTTCGATGCCTCCAAGACCGGAAATGCCACCGGCCTGGCCGTGCTCCTGGCCTTGTGCAGCGCCCTGCTCCAGAAGAGCATCAAGGGCGGGCTGGTAGTCGTCGGCAGCCTGAACCTGGGCGGCTCCATCGACCCGGTTCATAACGCCGTGAACGTGGCCGAGCTGGCGATCAGCAAGGGTGCCTCCACCCTCCTGGTGCCCGTGTCCGCCCGCAAACAACTCAACGACCTACCGGACGACATGATCACCAAGGTCAATATCCTGTATTATACCGACGCCCGCGAGGCCCTGCTGAAGGCTATAGTAGAATGAGAGGGAACCGATATGGACTACGACTCTTTACCCCCGGTGGACCGGGCCTTCAACGCCCAACCCCTTTCTCTGGCTGGGCGGCGGCCCTCGCAAATCATTTCTTCTGGCTGGCTAATTCCGGGAACACTCGCTTCTCGTCGTAGTCGGTGTTGGCTGCCATCACCTGCCACGCCGCCTTGGCCAGCTCGCAGGCCAGCTCCTGATGGGCAATCCGCTTGCCCTCTTGATTCATTTTGAGCCCTTGACTGTGCATAGCGGCAGTTCCGTTCCCGCCTTGTTACGGTTCTCCTCGATTTGTGACCGTTTTGTGACGGCTTTGTGACGGTTCAAATCTCTCTAAGTCCCTGACTATCAACGTATGTTACGTTGTGACGGTTCGTAGCGGGTACATACACTCTCCCCCCTCCCCCCATCGGTTCCTCCCGAATTTGTAACCCCTTGTAACCTCTTTGTAACCCCTTTGTAACCCCTAAAATCTCTCTAAGTCCCTGACTATCAACGTATGTTACGTTGTAACCTTTCCAGGGGGGTACATACACTGTCCCCCCCTTCCCCCCGTCGGGCCTCGGCCCTGGAT
>JBJKSV010000697.1:0-6658 GCA_046703605.1 Limisphaerales bacterium | reverse complement strand
AAACCCAATCGACGATTGGAAGAGCAACGCGGCTTCAGAATTCTTTCAGCCGTCCCTCTCCAGCGAATTCAAGAGTCCGTCCACAACAGGTTGTTGCCTGAAAACGACCGAAATCGCTTGCATAATTTCCAAAGTGTAAGGTGGCCACAGGTGGAGAGAAGAATCGCGACTTAAATGCTCGTGCGCAGGCCAGCGGCGCTATAAGATGCGGCGGATATGCGACCATTCGACAGCCTGGATGAGCGGGAGATACTCGCGCTGGCCATCTCGCTCGAGGAGGAGGATGCCCGGATTTACGAGGACATCGCCGAGGGCCTGAGGGAGAATTATCCGGACAAGGCCGGGCAGTTCAGCCGGCTGCGGGAAGAGGAGGATTCGCACCGGCACCGATTGCTCGACCTGTATCGTCAACGCTTCGGCGACCATGTGCCCCTCATCCGGCGGCAGGACGTGCGGGGCTTCGTCCGGCGGCGTCCGATTTGGCTGGTGCGTCCGCTCGGACTGACGGCGGTGCAGAGGGAAGCCGAGACGATGGAATTGGAGACCAAACGCTTTTACGAGGTGGCTGCCCGGCGAACGACCGACACGCGGGTTCGGCAGTTGCTGGGCGATTTGGCGGAGGAGGAGCGGCACCACGCGCACACGGCGGAGCGGATAGCGGCCACACGGCTGAGCGAGGAGGAATCGGCGCAGCGGAAGCGGTTGTTCATCCTGCAAGTGATCCAGCCGGGCCTGGCCGGTCTGATGGATGGCTCGGTTTCGACGCTGGCGCCTCTTTTTGCCGCCGCCTTCGCGACTCACAACAGTTTTGATACCTTCCGGGTTGGACTGGCGGCGAGTGTAGGGGCGGGCATCAGCATGGGGTTAGCGGAGGCGCTATCGGACGACGGCAGCCTGACTGGGCGCGGGCATCCTTGGGCGCGGGGGACCATTTGCGGGCTGATGACGGCGTTGGGCGGGCTTGGGCACAGCCTGCCCTATTTGATCCCGGATGTGCGCCTGGCGACGTGGATAGCGGTGACGGTGGTGTGCGTCGAGTTGAGCATTATTGCGTGGGTGCGCCACCGGTTTATGGATACGTCGTGGGCCTCGGCGGCCATCCAGGTCGTGCTGGGGGGAATCCTGGTGTTTGCGGTGGGCATCCTCATCGGCAGTTCGTGAGCCTGGCCGTGCTCCCTTGCCTGCTTTATGAAGACGAGCACCTGCTGGTGGTGAACAAGCCGCCCGGCTTGAGCACTCATGCGCCCAGCCCTTACGCCGGTGAGGGCATCTACGATTGGCTTCGGAACCGCGAAGAGCGGTGGGCTGGCCTGGCGATCATTCACCGGCTGGATAAGGGGACTTCTGGGGTGCTCGTCTTTTCAAAAACACCCCTGGCCAACCGCTCGCTCACGGAGCAGTTCACCCAGCGCGCCGTCCGCAAGCGATATGTTCTGCTGACGGACCGAGCCGTTCACGAGGCGGAGTTTACAATGAAAAGCAGTCTCGTTCGGGTTGGCGCAAGATACCTGGTGCGTCCCGCCCGCGCCGGTGGGCCGATAGCGGAAACCCGGTTTCGCAGGCTCGAGCCGGCTGAGCGGGCGCGCTATCGCACCGTCGCAGCGGATGAGCATGGACGTCCACTCAGAGGTATCGACAGGCTCCCGGCATCTGAGGTCTCAAATCTCGAATCTCAGGTCGCCGATGCGTGTCCGACTCACCCGGGGTCTAAAAGCCTCGGGACCGACGCTGAGGTGAATGGCCCTCGATGCGGAGGATTGCGACTGGATTCCTGCAATTGGCTGGAGGCGGAGCCGCTGACTGGCCGGACCCATCAAATTCGCGTCCACGCCGTCGAAGCGGGTTTTCCAATTGTAGGGGATGTGGAATACGGCGGGACGCCGGCGCCGCGTCTCTGTCTGCACGCCGCGGAAATCAGCCTCCGCCATCCGGCAACGGACAAGATCGTAACGTTCCGGGCGCCCGTGGACTTCGAGGCTGATACGCGGCTGCTGCTCCGGGTCGCCTTGCTCGATCCGGCGGACACCACCGCCTATCGCCTCGCGCACGGAGCCAGTGAAGCCGGCTCGGCTGGGGACAGGCTTTATATAGACAGGCTGGGTGATTACGTGATCTCGCAAAGCGAGGCTCCACTGGGGTCCCGGGGTTACCAGGAATTGGCTGTACTGGCAGCGGCGGTTTCTGCGCGCGGCGCCTATCACAAGCTCCTGCCTCGGCACGCCGGCCAGTCAACCGCTCCGGCAGCTTCGCCCCGGCTTGTGCTGGGCAAACCGGCGCCTGAACCGTTCACGATTCGCGAGAACGGCCTTCAGGTTGAGTTGAGCTTCAACCAGGGCGCCTCGATTGGATTGTTCCTGGACCAACGCGATAACCGGCGGCGGTTGCTCACCCGGCACGTGGCGGCGGGTTTTTCGCTCTCGGATTGCGCCTCCGTGCTCAACACGTTCGCCTACACGTGCGCCTTTTCGGTCTGTGCGGCAAAAGGCGGAGCGGGAACCACGAGCGTTGATCTCTCGAAGAAATCCCTCGAATGGGGCAAACGCAACTTTCTTCTGAACGGTATCGACCCGGAAGCACACGAATTTCTGCACGGAGACACCTTCGACTGGCTGCGGCGGTTCGCGAAGAAGGGAAGGCGTTTTGACGTTGTGTTGCTGGACCCACCAACCTTTTCGCGGTCGAAGCTGTCCGGAGTTTTCCGGGTTGAAAGCGATTATGGCCGGCTTATCGCGGCCGCTTTAGGCGTCCTGAGCAGCGGGGGCGTCCTGTTTGCCTCGACGAATTCGGGCACGTGGACGCCGGAGGAGTTTGTCAAGACTGTGGAACAGGCGGTGGGGAGAGCCGGGCGGAGAATTGTGCGGCAGCATTACGCCCCGCAACCGCCGGACTTCCCGGCTTCACGGGCCGAACCGGCGCATTTGAAGACGATGTGGCTCAGGTTCGGATGAAGCGGCCAGTGCTTCCCTTTGCACTGTCTTGCGGGGGAGTGTTAGTCGGAAAATCGGAGCTGAAGCCTCGTGGCGCGCGGGACGGCGGACTGTCGGCTTTCAAACAAGAGTCCCAAGGCAATCCTTTTTAGTCTTGACGCAGAGGCGTTACGGGCCAGAATGCGGCTCATGAACCAGGGTTTGTCATTCAGCAAAGAGATTCTATCAATGGCTTTGTGCCAATTTCGCTGCTAGACGGAGTCCGCGATCACCTATGAGTGAGATGGACATTCCCGATGAGGATAGGCTATGAAACGGCCACTGCTTCTTGTGGCGTTGCTTTACGCAGGCGGGGTAGTGCTCGGAGACTGGCTGCAGGCCCCGCTGTCGCTTCTGTTTGCGGTTTCGCTGGCACTGGTACTGGCGGCCATCTGCTGGACTCGGGCCCGCCCCTGGCTGCTTGGGTCTTTGCTCATTCTGACCGGCTGGACAAACCTTGAATACCGCACGCTTCCGATCTCGCCTTATGACCTGTGCCTCCTGGCCCGGCAACCAGCGCAGATTGTCACTGTGCGCGGCATCCTCCGCGGCACGCCCGAACGGCGGGTTACGCTCGCCGGCCAGGAGGAACGGATTTGGACCCTCGCTCGGCTTGATGTTTCCATGTTGCGCCGCCAGGGGTCCGATTGGCAAGCGGCCTGCGGACGAATCCTGGTGAGCACCCCTGGGGACCTGAGCGGGGATGTTTTTTCAGGCCAGCGCGCGCAGGTGGATGGTGTTTTGGCGGCGCCTCCGGGGCCGTTGGCGGAGGGGCTTTTTGATTACCGGGCCTATTTGCGCCAGCACGGCATCTACTTCGAACTCAAGGCCGGCTCGTCCAACGACTGGCGTCTGCTCCCGTCGCGAGCCATCCGCCCGTTCACCGACCGCTTCGTGTCCTGGGCGCAGGCAACGTTGGCCCGCGGTCTGCCTCAGCGCGACGAACCGTTCCGCTTGCTTTTGGCGATGACGCTGGGATGGCGCACGGGAGTAACGCAGGAGATCTATGAACCCTTTATGCGATCGGGAACGATGCACCTTTTCGCGATTAGCGGTCTGCACATCGCGTTCATCGCCGGGATTCTGGTCGCCCTGTTGCGCGTGCTGCGCATCCCGCGCGGGGGATGCGGTTTGGTGGTGATTCCGTTCCTGTGGTTTTACACCGCCGCGACCGGGTGGCAGCCCTCCGCCATCCGCTCCAGCATCATGATGAGTGTCATCATAGGAGGCTGGGCCTTGCGCCGCCCCAGCGACCTTCTCAATTCGTTGGGGGCGGCGGCGTTTCTCATCCTGCTCTGGGAGCCGCGCCAGATATTTGGGGCCAGTTTTCAGCTTTCGTTCTTTGTGGTGCTGAGCATCGCGCTGCTGCTGCCCCCCATCGAACGGGTGCGGGATCGCTTGCTGCGGTTCGATCCCCTGTTGCCGGCAGAGTGCATTCCCCGGTGGCGGCGGCGGATGCAAACCGCGCTTCGATGGTTGAGCGTTTCCGTGGCCACGTCGCTAGCGGCATGGCTCGGTTCGATGCCGTTGACCGCCTACTACTTTCACCTTCTCAGCCCGGTTACGCTCCTGGCCAACCTGGTCATCGTGCCGCTGAGCAGCCTGGCCCTGGCCTCGGCCATGGGGAGCCTGGTATGCGGCGCATGGGCGCCGGGCGTGAGCGTAGTGTTCAACCACAGCGCCTGGTTTTGGATGGCGTGCATGGTGCGCCTGAGCCAATGGGCAACATTGTTGCCTTCCGCCTTTCATTATGTGCGCAGCCCATCGGTCCTGCTGTTCGTTCTCTATTATGGGCTGCTGTTGGGTGTTCTCACCGGTTGGTTCCGCGTTCAGGCACGCCGGCGTTGGTGGCTGGCACTGTTGGGCTGCGTGACGATCTGCTATCTCTGGCAATGGCAGGTTCAGAGGCGCACCGCGGCCCTCACGATCATTCCACTGAATGGCGGGATGTGCGTACACTTTCATGGCCGGGCCTTTGGACCGGACCTGCTCGTGGATACTGGAAATGCCAGGTCCGCCGACCTGGTGACCAAGCCGTTCTTGCGCGCCCAGGGCCTCAACCATCTGCGGCGCCTGGTGCTGACCCACGGCGACATCCGGCATATCGGGGGCGCCGGATTGATTGCGGACTTGTTTGCCGCCAAAGAGATTTGCGTCAGTCCTCTCCGGTTTCGCTCCGCGGCCTACCGGCGCTGCGTTCAGGCCTTCGAGCGCCTGCCGGGAAAAGTCCACCGGCTGGCGCGAGGCGACCGCTTCGGGCCTTGGACGGTGCTGCACCCGGAGGCGTCAGCCAGGTTCTCCAGGGCGGATGACGGCGCCTTGGTGCTTGCGGGAGACTTTTATGGGCACCGGGTGCTGTTGCTTTCGGACCTGGGCCGAGCCGGGCAGGAGGCGCTCCTGGAGAGTGGGGAGGGGCTTCACGCGGACATCGTTGTCACAGGTCTTCCGACGAAGGGGGAGGCAGTTTGCGAGGCCCTGCTCGATGCCATCCGGCCTCATCTCATTGTCGTCTGCGACTCAGAGTTTCCAGCCTGGGAGCGGGCCGGCGCCCAACTGCTCCGGCGTTTGGCGCGGCGGAAGGTTCCGCTGGTTTTCACCCGTTGGGCGGGGGCCGTGACGCTTGCATTTCGCGCCTCCGGTTGGTCAGTGAGGGTCATGGAGCCAAGTGGTATGGAGAACTCCCAATGCCCAGGAGATGTGAGGCATCTGTGAACCTGGATTTCAGATTTGGGATTTGAAATTCCCAAGAAGGCGGCGGCCCGCTCCCTTTCGAACCTGAGACGAACCGATCAAGAGTCGGCGGTTTACTGTGGGCTGGCGACTGAATTCGTGCTGGAGTCGTCATCATAGACGACAAACTCACCTGTGTTCTTGACGATGGTGGCCGTCACGAAGATCAGGAGGTAGCGCGGCGTGTCAATTTCTGTCCGACGCCGGAAGATCGACCCCAGGTAAGGAATATCTCCGAGCACCGGCACTGATTCGACGTAGGTCGAACGTTCCCGCTGCAGCACTCCGCCCATGACCACGGTTTGGCCGGATTTGACCACGACGCGAGTGGCCAAGTCGTCGGTGGTGTATTGGGGCAGGTTGATGTCAAAGGTGTTCTGCAGTTTGCCCGTGGAATCGTAATCGCTCAGGGTGGCGTAGCGGACAAGTTGAACGTCGGAATTGTTAGTAGGGTTAAGGGCCAGGAGGATGCTCTTGCCGTCGCCGCTGATGCTGGCCAGGACGTTGAGCGTAGCCCCGGCATTGATTTGGGTGGGAGTGCCGGTAGGGACAAATGAGGAGGACTGGTAGTACTGTTGGGCCGTGGTCTGGACGGTGTATTGTTGATAATAGAACTGCACCTGGCCGTCGGAAATCGTCGCGGGGCGGTTGTTAAGCACCGTCAACCGTGGCGCGCTCAGCGTCTGACTCTCACCGCTCTGCTCCAAGGCGCTGATGGTTGCGGTCAGTTCACCGGCGCCCAAAACTCCGAAGACCTTCTGGATGCCGATTCCCACCGAAGGGACAACCGCCGGAGCGACCATTCCCGTAAAGTCCTCGGGGATGCGGATCGAGTTGTTCTGCCGCCCGGTCTCCCACAACACCCCCAACTGCATAAAGGCCGGCTTGGAAACCGTCACAAACCGCGCCTCGATGAGCACCTGCCGAATGGGCTGGTCAAGTTCCTTGATAATCCGCGCCAG
>JBJKSV010000696.1:0-4096 GCA_046703605.1 Limisphaerales bacterium | reverse complement strand
CTCCTTTTATAGGCACCTACCAACCGGAACAGCCGCTCAGCGCCTTCGTGGGCAAGAGCGGTCCCCAGGTCAATGGGACCTGGACGCTCGTTGTTGAAGACCAGGTCCAGGGCGATACCGGCACGCTGCAATGCTGGGGACTGGATTTATCCCCGATCTCTTGTGTGGATGGAGGCGGCCAATGCCTCGTAGCGCCGTCCATCGCGCAGGATTTGACCAACGAGGCGGTCGAGGCGGGCCAGACCGCGCAGTTCAGTATCGGCGCGCAAGGGACCGAGCCGATTACCTACCAATGGTTTTTCAACCAAACCAACCTGCTCTCCGGCGCCAGCGGATTCGCGACCGGTCCAACGCTGGTCCTGGATGGCGTGGCGCCGCACGATCCCGGTTCCTATCAGGTGGTAGTCAGCAATCCTTACGGCGCGGTCAGCAGCCGCACGGCCTTCCTCACCGTTCTTACCTCGCCGCCGAGCATCCTGAGCGGCCCGGTTAGCCTGCTGGCCACTAACCATGTCCTGGCCCAACTGCCGGTGCGTGTCGGCGGCGCGCTGCCGATGTCCTTCCAATGGTATTTCAACCAGACGAACCTGCTCGCCTTCCAGACAAACTCCACTCTGGTATTGACCAACCCGGCGCCCTCCGACGCGGGCGCCTACAACCTGGTCGTCACCAATCCCTACGGCGCCGTGACCAGCGGCGTGGCTCAAGTTACGGTGGTTCTGCCTCCCGCGATTTCGGCCGGCCCTTCGGATCTCACTGTCACCAATGGGGATCCCGCCCAATTCACAGTCCAGGCTCAAGGCACTGCCCCGCTCTCCTACCAGTGGTTTTTCGACAGCACAAATCCGGTGCCGGGCGGGACCAACGCCCTGTTGCTGCTCCCGAATGTCGCTCGCTCTCAGGCGGGCATTTACGATGTGGTCGTGAGCAATCCGTACGGCCAGGCCCGTAGCGCCTCGGCCGTCCTCACCGTTTTTACGCTTCCCACCGTCACCTGTCCCACCAACCGCATCGTCCCCTTGGGAACGGCATGGACCTTCGACCAGCCACAGGTCGAAGGGCCCAACACCACTCTCTCTGTCCGCAGCACTCTCACCAACAGCGAATGCGGAGGCGGTTTCAGCGCGACACGGACCTGGGAGATTACCGGCGAGGCAGGTTTTCAGGAAATGTGCAGCCAGACGGTCGATGTCATTACGCAGTACCCCACCATCCAATGCGCCGGGGATAAAGACGTGACCAATGGAATGAGTTGGACTTTCGATACCCCAGCCGTCGCCGAAGCCGGCGTCTCAACCAGTCTGGTGTACGATGGCCTGGTCACGCAGTTATACCAGCCGGTTGATGGCTCGAAGGCCGAAGTTGGGAGCCAGATAACGCTCAGCGGCACCAATCGGTTCCTCAAGGCCTTTTCCTTCGAGTATTGGGGCGGAACCAGCCCGACCCAAGGACCTTTCTCTGGCGAGGTCGATGCGGACGTGCGCTTTTATGCCAATGACGGGCCCACCATTTCTTCGGGGAGGAGGGCCCCCGGAACCGTGCTTTTCGACAGCGGCCCGCTCCCAATTGAAGCCTCGCCGCTCACGTCGCTTCAGCTTAACGATTTCAAGAACAACGTTCCGATGCCGCTCACTGGCCCTTTGCCCGAGTCGTTCACCTGGACCGTTGAGTTTATCGGGTTGAGCCTGGGAGAATCCGCGGGACTCAACCTGGCGCCGATGATCATAGGCCAGAGTGCGGCGGGGTACTGGACTCGACAGAACGGGGGATGGGCCTTAAACACCAACGCCCCGGCAGGCACCGCGTTCGCAGCTCGCATCGAGGCAGGCAGCCGCAACCTGACTCTCAGTGTCGTCGGCACCATGACAAACGCCACCTGCGGGGCCGGGTTCACTGCCACTCGGACCTGGGAAGGGACGGACGATTGCGGCCATATCGCAACCTGCAGCCAAACCGTCAATGTTGTGGACGCGGGGCCGCCCGCCATTGCAGGCCAGCCTCAGGATGAGGCTCTCCTTGCGGGCCAGGACGCCCGCTTTGATGTTTCCGTCTCCAGTTGCCCCCCTTTGAGCTATCAGTGGTATTTCAACGGCCAAGATCCCGTCCCGGCGGCAACCAACGCGACCCTCAGCCTCACCGGGGTTTCGGAAACCAATGCCGGAACCTATGAGGTAGTCGTGAGCAATCCGTATGGAAGCACCCGCAGCGCTGCGGCGCAACTCACCGTCTCCTCGCCGCCGACCATCACCCAGGATCCGTCGAGCGTAACGGTTACCAATGGCGACCCGGCGCAATTTAGCGTCCTGGCCCAAGGCACAGGCCAGCTCTTCTATCAATGGTACTTCAACGAGTCCACCGGCCTGCAAGGCCAAACCAACGCAAGCCTTCTTCTCCCGGCGGCCACAACCCAGGAGGTTGGCGCCTATTCTGTTATCGTGAGCAACGCCTACGGCTTCGTCGAGAGCGCCCCCGCCGAACTTTCGGTCGTCGTTCCGCCTTCAATTCTCAAGGGTCCCTCCGACCTGGTCGTCACCAACGGGGACACCGCCCAATTCGCAGTCCAGGGGGCGGGCACCGGACCGCTCTCCTATCAATGGTATTTCCAGGGGACTCAGTTGGTGGCCCGAGCCACGGCGGCAACCCTTACGCTCCCTGAGGCGAGTGTGGCTCAGGCCGGACAATATGGCGTCGTGGTGTCCAGCCCCTATGGCAGCGCGCGGAGCGGCCTCGCCAACCTAACCGTCCTGGGTCCGCCTCTTGTGGTTGCCGACCCTATCAGCCAGACGGTCACCAACGGAGCCACTGTCCACTTCAGCGTGAGCGCCATCGGCCCTGGGACGCTCACTTACCAATGGCTTTTTCAAAATGCGCCGATGCAGCTCGGGGCCACCTCCCCTACTCTCACCCTGGACAAAGTTGGTTCGAGCCAGGCTGGCTCATACTCGGTTGAAGTCAGCAATGAATATGGCACCAATCGAAGCGCGGATGCCACGCTTTCGGTCGTTGCGCCAGTGCGCATCGTTACCCAGCCAGCCGACGTGGTCGCCACGAACGGTGATTCGGTCCAGTTCTTTGTCGTCGCGCAAGGCACGGATCCGCTCTCCTACCAATGGTATTTCAACAGCACCAACCTCCTGGTTCTCCAGACCAACGCGACGCTTGGCCTGGCTGAGGTGGGCGCCAAAGACGAGGGCAATTACACGGTGGTCGTGAAGGACCTCGACAGCAGTGTTCAGAGCGCCTCGGCCCATCTGACTGTCTTAATTCCAGCGGCAATCGTGACGAGTCCGGCGAGCCAGACAGCCACCAACGGCGTGACGGTCCGGCTCAAGGTCGTGGCCCAGGGCACCGAACCGCTCTCCTACCAGTGGTATCTCGACCAAACCAACACTCTACCCTTCGCCACCAACTCGACTTTGACGCTCAAGAGTGTGTCCCTGGCCGACGCCGGATCCTATGACGTGGTTGTGACTAACGCCTATGGCGCAGATAGAAGTGGCGCCGCCCGGCTGACCGTCATCCAAGCCCCCGAAATCCTGACGGGGCCGGACGACATATCGGTCACAAACGGCGGAACGGCACAGTTTTCCGTCAGCGCGGTGGGCACGGAGCCGCTTTCTTATCAGTGGTACTTCAACAGCACGCAAATGCTCGCGGGTGAGACCGCCGCGCAATTGACTTTGCCAAGCGTCAGCCTCCAGGACCAGGGCACCTATGCCGTACACGTCAGCAACGGCTATGGAAGCGTTGTCAGCCCTTCCGCGCAATTGATGGTTCACACCGCGCCTCTGGCTATCCTCACCAACCCCGCCGACGTGGTGATGACCAATGGCGGCACTGTTCAATTCAGCGTCTCTGCCCAAGGCGAGGGAAACCTCTCTTACCAGTGGTATTTCAACCTCACCAACAGCATCCCGTCCGGAACCAACTCAATCCTCAGCCTGGCCAACGTCACCTCCGCCCAGGCGGGCCTTTACAGCGTGTCGGTCGCGGACTCGGTTCGAACTGCCAACACGACACCCGCCCGCCTGACCGTCGTAACTCTGCCTGCCGCACAGCGGACCCTCCCGACCGGAACAGCCTGGTCCTTTGATCC